>JANOQP010000094.1:0-3833 GCA_031414895.1 Saprospirales bacterium | reverse complement strand
GGTCACGTCGCGCACCAGTTTGTCGCCAACTTGGACCACGCGCATCTTCGTCACGGTCGAAAAATTGGACGGCCTATTGATGATGTAGCAATCCAAATCACCGTCGCGGTCGAAGTCGAGGAAGGCCGCATGTGTCGAGGCACAGCGCGTGCCGAGGCCGGTTTTCGCGGCGGATTCTTCAAAAACGGCGTTTCCCTTGTTTAAAAACAACAGGTTTCCGCGCTCATCGGGCGTTTGCCCAACGCGGCAAAGGTAGATGTCGGGCCAGCCGTTCGCGTCCACGTCGGCAATGGCGATGCCCGTTTTGAGGCCGGTGACCTGGTTGCCGATGCCGCATTTTTCAGTGATGTCCTCGAACTTGAAATTGCCCCGGTTGAGGTAAAGTTTCGGCTGGCCCGTCGTGGAGACGAAAAACAAATCCGGTCTTCCGTCGCGGTCAAAATCGCCTGCGCCGACCGCTCCGCCGAGGTACAAATGGTTGAGGGTCAAGTAGTTGAAACGGTCGTTTTCCTCGATGACATTTGAAAAATGGACACCAGTAAAGGCCGGGTCGAGGAGTTCGAACCGTTGTTCCTTTGGGTCGATCTTGGTCGCGTTTTTATCGGATTTGCCGCAGGCTGAAATGATCAAAAGTGCCAGCAGCGTGGCCGAAATAGTTTTGTTTGAATTTTTTTTCATAAAAGTCAGGTGTTCAAAATCGGCCAAAACTACCTGAATGCTCAAAAACGCCTTTATTGTTCAACAAAAAAGCCGTCAAAATCTGCCAACAATCCGCGCACTACGCGAAAACCGTAGCCCCGAAAAAACAAATTACGCGAAGTTGGTATTTTGGGCGGCACCGATTGGCCGCACCTTCGCCACCGTATTCAAGTGAAGCCGCAAGTAGGAACAAACGAACAATAAACACGCCCACCTGCTTCCAAATTCGGCCAGCTTGACCCGGCAACAACGCCCCCCGTGATTGCCGCGACCTTTACTCTACTTTATTATCCGCGAAAATTGTCCTTCTTCCTACTGGTCCTCCGGCATGAAAGTGCAGGGATCAATGTTCATTTTACACACTTTTTATAACCAAAACAATTTATCGACCTATGAAAAGGGTTCTTTTCACGCTCCTCGTCATCTCGACCACCAATTTCATGTTCGCCCAAAGCAACGCGCTCAATTTGGAGCAGACTGGCGATAAAAACGTTACCGACCTCGTCCAAACTGGAAACGCGAACAAATCGAACATGGTCCAAAAGGCATCCGGCAACGAGGCATCGGTCAGCCAGATCGGTAAAAACAACGTCCTCGACCACAATTCGACGGGCGACAACGCACAAGTGACCGTCGTCCATCTGGGAGACAACAACTCGACGCTCCAGCTCATCACGAAGGCAAACGCTATCGTCGTCGCTTCGTCGAAGGGCAACCAAAATGCCGTCACCCAACGCGTCCTTTCCGCTTCCTCGGAGGTCAATGCCATCCAAGAGGGTGACGAAAACCTCATCGTTCAACAACAAACGAGCGATGCTGCTGGCCAAAATTACAGCGCGATCAAGCAAATTGGCAGCAAAAACAAGTCGTTCTCGGAGCAAACAGGCGAAAACAACCGCACGAGCAACGAGCAAACGGGCAATTCCGGTTTCTCCGCTGTCTCCCAAATCGGCACGTCCAACTCGGTCGGTTCCATCCAATCGGGGGGCGACAACAACTCGATCAATGTCGCACAGGACGGCACCAACAATTTTGCCGGCGCACCCGATGCCGACCTCGTCCAACGCCTTGTCCAAACGGGCAACGCCAACGAGATCGTCCTCAACCAAAAAGGTACGCAAAACACGACTGCCATCACCCAAACGGGCAATGGCAACAATTCGAACGTCGGCCAAAACGGTGATTTGCACAAGACAATCATCCGCCAAACTGGTGCTTTGAACAAAGCTGCCGTCAAACAATCGAACTAAAATTGAGGAATTGAGGGATTTCTATTCCTTTATTTCCCATCAAAGAAAAGGTTTTAGGAAGGACCGGAGTGGCGTGCATACGGCGCGCTGCTCCACTTCCGAAACCAACGCTTATTTTTATTCCAACCCATTGACCGTCAACAAATTACGTCCCTATTTTATGAACCGGAACTTTCAAAAAAGGCTGGTTTTAGGGTTTGCAGGGGTCATCTGCGGCTGGACGTTTTGCCTCGCGCAGACGTTGGACGTGGATGACATCCTCAACCCATCGGTGGACTTGTCGGAATGGGCCTCGAACGGCACGCGCAGTTCGGTTTTCATCACGCAGGCAGGGCGGTTGAACGATGCTCAAGTTTTGCAGAGCATCCCGCAAGCGGCGGTTTTATCACAAACGAACTTGGTCAGGGTGCTGCAATTGGGCGAGGAAAATTTTGTCCAAACCAATGCTACTGGCGCGAACAACCGCACCGATGCGCTCCAAAACGGCAACAAAAACAACCTAATCTCCAATGTTCAAGGCGCAAACAATGTTTCGCAGCTCGTGCAAAATGGGAACACAAATACTTTAATCCAAACCCTTGTCAATACCAATAACGTGCAAACGGATTTTTTGCAGAACGGCAACAAAAACCGCATCGAACAAGAAATCGTTGGAAAAACAAACCTCCCCGTCAAGCTCATCCAAAATGGCAACGGGTTAAATGCAATCATTCGACAGATCAACCTTTAAGGATTTTTCCGCGCCGCACAGCCCGTTTTGGCCGGCGTTTTTTTTAGGCAGCCGCCTCTTTTTTTTGTTTTTCATAATCGCCTCCCCGGTGTTTTTGGCTGCCCAATCCCTTTCTCCCCGCTTCGATTCTTCGCAGGTTTGGCTTCGCGCCGTGCCTGAAATGGACAGCAGTTTTCGGCTTCGAGCCTATTTTTTGAACAAAAACAGACTTCCGCAATACCTTTTTTGGCGCAGCCATACAGTCCGCGGTTTTGATAAAAAAAGGGACAGCGGCGATTTTGTCGCCCTCCCGAACGACACGACATTGATCTGGGAAGGCCGGTTTCTTTTTGGACCAAACGACCCACGCTCGGTCAATTTTTATGTCATCGACAATGATTTGATTGTGGCCTCGGCTGAAATCAAGTTCAATAATTTAAACCTGATTTTTCCAAAACCGGAAACAGGACCAACTGAAACAACTTACAGCCCGACGGAGATTTCGCCCGAAAAAACGGTCGAAACTCCGCCGGGTTTGCCTATTTCGACGGCAGACGGCGGGCGGCGGACGGCGGACGGAGATCAGGGGCCGTTGTTGGCATCCCCGCCAACAACTTCGCGGGTTGATTCTTCGAGCACAAAAATTGTTGGCGGGGACGCCAACAATGGCCGCGAAAAAATTGTTGGCGGGGAAGCCAACAATGGCCGCGAGAACGTCCCCAAAAAACTGAACCTCGCAAAAGACGATTTTGAAATAGACGGCATTTTGACGAGCGATGTGCGGACGAATTTCGGGCGGCAGTTCATGGCCAATTTCAACGAACGCTGGCAGCCGCCAGAAAAAATGGGTGTATCGTTGTGACGAATGAGCTGCCGAGAAGGAGCACAGCGAAATGCAAGATACCTGATGCCTGCGATGATCTGGGTGTGAAGTGCCTTCGCTTCGAAGCTTTCGTGCAAGCTGAGGCACCAGCTCTGCAGCAAATGCCACTGCTGCACTATCTGGCATCTTACAACTTGCACCCTCACAAAGAGCTGCGTGAGAGTGTGAGATTGCTGGTTGAAGCCGGTGCTGACATCAACGCCAAGTCTGCTGTTGACCATCGTGACTGCACAGCACTTGTGTGCGCAAGTGGAAGGAGGTGCTGCTCGAAGCCGCTGCAAATCTTTCTGCA
>JANOQP010000093.1:0-3933 GCA_031414895.1 Saprospirales bacterium | reverse complement strand
AATTGAAAAACAACGCACTAAATTCCTTAAGTCAATGACATTGCCCGCTGGGGCTATTTCACTCCGCCCAAATTTGCGACAAATGCACGATCACCTCCGTCGCCTTTTCCATGTCCTGCCGCGAGACCCATTCGTATTTTGAGTGAAAAGCGTGTTCGCCAGCAAAGATATTTGGACAGGGAAGCCCCATAAAAGACAACCGCGACCCGTCCGTGCCGCCCCGGATGGAGCGTTTCCACGGTTTGAACCCGGCGCGGCGAATGGCCTCGAGCGCATTCTTGACCACTTTTGGGTGCTTGTCGAGGACTTTTTTCATGTTCCGGTATTGCTCGGAAATGACGACTGCGGCGGTCGAGCTTGGGTAATTTTTTAGGACATCGGCCACGATTTTGCGCAGCAATTCGCCATGCGCGGCCAGTTTTTCGTCCGTAAAATCGCGTAGGATCAACCGAACAATGGCCGTTTCGAGGTTTCCTTCGATGCCCGTCGGATGGATAAAACCTTGCCGCCCGCTCGTCTGTTCGGGGCTCAATTTTTTGGGCAGTTTGGCCACGATTTCGCCCGCAATCCGGATGGCATTTTCGAGTTTTCCTTTCGCAAAACCGGGGTGCGCCGACACGCCGTTGATGGTCACCGTCGCGCCGTCCGCTGAAAAAGTCTCGTCCTCGATGCTGCCGGCCGTTTCGCCGTCGATGGTATAGCCGAAGTCTGCGCCGAGTTTTTTGAGGTCCACTTTTTCGGTGCCGCGCCCGATTTCTTCGTCGGGCGTGAACAAAATTTTCAGCTCGCCGTGAATAATTTGTGGGTTTTCAACCAAAACCTGCACCGCAGACATGATTGCCGCGAGGCCCGCTTTGTTGTCCGCGCCGAGCAAAGTTGTGCCGCTCGCCGTGATGACATCGTTGCCGATTTGGTGGGCGAGGTCGGGATGGTCTTTTTGCCGGATGACGATGGCCGGGTTGTCGGGCAAAACAAGGTCTTGGCCCTGATAGTTTTTGTGCAAAATCGGCTTCACGCCCGTCCCGGAACTGTCCGGCGAGGTGTCCATGTGCGAACAAAAACAGATGACCGGGAGCTTCTTTTTGGGCGAATTGGACGGCAAAGTGGCATAAACGTAGCCAAATTGGTCTTGGTGCGCATCTTTCAGACCGAGTGCGAGAAGTTCGGCAGCGAGGATTTTGCCGAGGTCTTTTTGCTTTTCTGTGGAAGGGTTTGAGGGTGAAAGCGGGTCGCTTTGGGTGTCAATTTGTACATATCGGAGGAACCTTTCGAGCGCGGTGTGCTTCATTTTTACCTAAAATTAGGCCGCAAAGAACCGATTTTCGGCCCAAGTTTTTGCCACAAATTGCACAAATTATTAAGCTGCCGCAAAGGCGCAGGGTACGCAGAGGTCTTGTTTTATGAGCTTTGCGAACTCTGCGCCTTTGCAGCAAGTTATTATCTTCAATTCGAGGCCGCATCCTCCTCCAAACGCTCAAACCGGTACCCTTTTTCCGAAAAATGCGCCAAAACGCGGGGCAGCACAAACTTCAAGTTTGCCTCCGCTTTCAAGCTGTCGTGCAAAACGACGATCGAGCCGGGCCGGACGTTGGAAATCACGTTTTCGAGGCAGTCCTCGCGGCTCAAATTTTGATCAAAATCGCCGCTCAATACGTCCCACATGATGATTTTATAATGCCTTTCGAGAAAAATGCGCTGGCTCGGCAACAGTTTTCCATAGGGTGGCCGGAAGAGTTTTGACTTTACGAGACGCGCCGCCGCCCGGATATTGTGGAAATAGGGGAGGTTATCGGTGCCCCAACCGTTCAGGTGGTTGAAGGTGTGGTTGCCAACGGCATGGCCCGCCTCGGTGACTTTTTTAAAAATATTCGGGTGCGCCTCGACATTGTTCCCGACGCAAAAAAACGTGGCCTTTGCCCCAAATTTGCGCAGTTCATCAAGCACCCAGGGCGTGATTTCCGGTATCGGGCCGTCGTCAAAAGTGAGGTAAATGACCTTTTCGACCGTCGGGATGCGCCAAACATAGGCGGGCATCAGGGCTTGGACGAGGCGTGGCGTGCGGGCGAGATACATGGGCGAGGAATATTGGAGTTTGTTGATATAAGATACCTTTGCAGCGGGCTTTGGGTGTTTGTGGCCAATAACCAAAGCAACGTCCAAAACGTTTGGGATGCTGCCAAAATGGTGAATTTTGAGGAAAACACGCGAAATTGGTGCTTTCCCTCAAACGTGAACAGCCAATTTTTATTAAACAACACAAGAGAAAACGAGTGGAAAATCAAGAAATCAGGGTGCGTTTTGCCCCTTCGCCGACGGGCGCGCTGCATATCGGCGGCGTTCGGACGGCACTTTACAATTACCTTTTTGCAAAGAAACACGGCGGCAAATTTTTGCTCCGCATCGAGGACACCGACCAGGGCCGCTACGTTCCGGGCGCGGAAGATTATATCATCGAGTCGCTCAAATGGGCCGGCCTTTTGCCCGATGAGGGCGTTGGTTTTGGCGGCGATTTGGGGCCATATCGACAAAGCGACCGTAAGCCGATCTATGCAGAATACGCGCAAAAATTGATCGAAAACGGCCATGCCTATCTCGCTTTTGACACGCCGGAGGAACTCGAAACCACCCGCGCCGCGACCGAAAATTTCACGATGAACTGGAAAACGCGCTGCCAAATGGTCAATAGCGGGACACTTTCCGGGACAGACGTGGCCGCGCGGCTCGAAGCGGGCCAACCGCACGTTATCCGCCTGAAAGTCGCGCCCGGCGAGACCATAATCATCAACGACCTGATCCGTGGCCGCGTCGAGATCAAGTCCGACGAACTCGACGACAAGGTGCTCTTGAAGGCCGACGGGATGCCAACTTATCACCTCGCGAACATCGTGGACGACCATTTGATGCGCATTTCGCACGTCATCCGGGGCGAAGAATGGCTGCCGAGCACGGCGCACCACGTTTTGCTCTATCGCGGCTTCGGTTGGGAAGCGACAATGCCGCAATTTTGCCATTTGCCGCTCATTTTAAAACCCGTCGGAAACGGGAAACTCTCGAAACGGGACGGCGTTAAACTTGGGATGCCCGTTTTCCCGCTCGATTGGGTGGGCGCGACGGCGGAGGAATCGTTCATGGGCTTTCGCGGCGCGGGTTTTTTGCCGGCGGCGATGGTCAATTTCCTCGCACTCCTCGGCTGGAACCCCGGAACGGAGCAGGAAATTTTCACGATGGATGAGCTGATCGACCAATTTGATATTGCAAAAATATCGAAGGCCGGGGCGCGTTTCGACTACGAAAAGGCAAAATGGTTCAACCAAAAATACCTTTCGGCGATGCCAAACGAGCAACTCGCCGAGCTTTTGAAACCAATGGCCGAGGCCGAAAATTACCGCAGCGACCTGCCTTTTTTGGCAAAAGTGGCTGGCGCAATGAAAGAAAGGGCGGTCTTTTTGCCGGATTTGATCCGGGACGGAAAATTCTTTTTTGAGCAAATCGAGGAGTTTGACCGTGAAATGCTGACCAAAAAATGGAACCCCATCATCGCCGGGATTTTTGACGATTTTTCCGAAAAATTGAGCGGCATCAATCCATTTTCGGCGCAGCCGCTCGAAGAATTTGCCAAAAACCTCCTCGCCGAGGCCGGGCTGAAACCGGGCGATCTGTTCCCGCTTTTTCGCGCCGCACTCGCCGGGAACATGAAAGGGCCGGGCGTGTTTGAGACGATGGAAGTGCTTGGCGGGGCCGAAACGCGGGCAAGATTGGCGCGGGCTGTCGCTGTTTTTTCCGGTATTTGATGGCCAAAAATTGGTGTGCCACCAATTAAAGTAACTGGTTGGCAAGCAACACGGATTGGACGGATTGGTCGCGGACTTACACGGATTTTTTTGTACAACCCTAAAAAGTAAATCTGCGTATATCCGTGACCAATCCGTCCAA
>JANOQP010000092.1:0-3069 GCA_031414895.1 Saprospirales bacterium | reverse complement strand
GCAATCCGGCCGTTTTTACTTTTTTGTTCGAGTACAAAGACCTGTTTTCGGACGAAAAACGGCGGGTCACGGGGAGCGTGACGGTCGTCAAGTGAGGCGGTTTGTGGTCAATTGGTGGGCCCAGAAACCCGGCTTTTGGGGCGTTTTTGCATTGCTCAAAAAAACTATCTTTGTCCAAAGGTTTTGACAAATTTTCGAGGCGTTCCATGTGAAGAAGGCGGAATTGGTAAAAAACGTACTCACAAATGAGTATTTTTTGGATACATGGTACAGTCCACCTTTGTCCAAAGTTTCCATTGAAACTTATCTATCCCTCACTTTTTCAAATGCTTTATCATGAAAAGTATTCGTTCTCCGCTCTCCGCGATTTTTGCTCTCCTGTCCGGTGGTTTGGCCGCTGTCTTTGTGCTGTGGGTAATCTCCTGTGGAAAGGACAAGCCAACCACCTCATTCTCCGAAGCGGATGCTGTTGCAACGGAACGCAGCGGTGGCTCATGTGAATGTCAGTACATGATTGATTCTATTTACTTCCCATCTGGGGAACCGGCAAACTTCCTTGCTCAATTAAACACTCAAGAGAATTCGTGTGCTGTTGGGAGTTGCCTGCTGTTACATGGATCCAATTTCAAGATAGCCTCTTGTGCAGCCATGTTCCACAATCCACCATGCCAACCTGCTTTTTCAAGCCCAATTCCAACAGGTTGGAGAAATTTCAATTGCAGTGTTCCAGCCTTCAATGATTTCAAGGTGTTTGCGCCAGTAACTGAATTCAACACAAGTTGTGGGTTCAGCTCAACCCCTGCTTTTACCATCAAATACAAGATTAAGTGTCGCAGGGGCGGCGAAATGACAACCCCGCCAGGCTGTCCTGAATATCTATCAGATAACGAACCATGGAGTGACATTACCGTTGTCGAAACAAGTTCTGGAGGAGGTAGCAATCCATTTCAAAAAACCAACATTGGCCTTGCTGGTTGTGGATGCCGCCCCGTTCTCTACGAATGAGATCACCGGAGCCCATATCAAATTAAGGAAGGTGCAAACCAAATAATTTGTCGATTTCCGGGAGGTTGGTTTTTCTCAAATCCAACAGCTTTTTGTGATAATTTCGAGAATATTTAATCAAAAAGTTGTTGGGTTTTTGTAATAAAGAAGTCTATCAGATTGACAATTTATCGTTCGCACATTCTTACCTGTATAAATAGAGGCCCACAATGGAAAGTTGTGTCCTTTGGACTCTTCCTTTTCTTCTGATAAAAAATCGACCATGAAAAGATTTATGGCCTTTATGTTAGCCGCTGTTTTCATACCTCATGTAGCGTTTTGTCAGGCCTATTCCTATCAAATTGCGTTGGATACATCACACAAATGGTTCAGTAATGTTGATGTGGCTGTGAATGTAAGCGGGGAGGCCATAGGTATTGTACACCATTACCTTAATGGCACTCATTTTTTGTGTCTGCTGCCTGTCGATAAACCCAATCCGATAAAAAGCATTGCTCTGTCAAGTCATGGCTTTTCTGCTGCTTCCGGTCATCTTCCAATCACCTATTATGCTGGCGATAATATTTTTTTCAGCTATTCAGCTTCGTTAAACACAGGCTTTTTAAAATACGATATCCAAACCAAAACAGCATGGGTTAAGCGTTTTTTTGGAGCTGATTTAGCCGACGATTTGAGGTCATTGAAAAGTTTCAATGTCGGCGCAAACGATGAACTGACCATTATTTTGGGCTTTGGCTTTACGGGTCAAAATGACCTACAAAAAGGGTATGATGTCCTCCGGCTTTTCCACCTAAACGAAGCGGGCGATTCGCTCTGGAGCAAGGCATTTAAGTTGTTCATGCCCGGTTTTGTCCATCAAGGGGTTATCAATGCCGACATCGGCCAGTCCGCGGCGGATGGTTCTTTTTTTGTGGTCGGTTCAATGTATTCCCTCGACAACCCTGTTTGGCCACCAAAGGATACCGTCCAACAGTTCATCTTAAAATTGGACAAAAACGGCAGCCCCCTGCTCTGGAAGCGGGTCGTCACCCATGATTTCGTGAAGGTATTTGTCCGCGATGATGGGATCTATTTTTTAGGCCGAACGAAGGCCCCGCTCCCTTTTTCAGAGAACCGGGAAAACGCCATTTTGGCCAAAATGGACTTTGACCTCAACCCCATTTGGGCGCGCGCCTATTCGGGCGAAGCCTTTGAATATGCCAAGTCCAGCCTCAATTTTTTGCCCGACGGGAGCTTGGTGCTCGGCTATTCCACCTTTGGGGCGTTCCCGATCGTTTTGGCAAGGTTGAGCCCAGAGGGGAAGGTTTTGAGCCAGCGCGGATACCCACTTTTCGAGCCCCAAATCGATGTGATGAACGACGGCTCATTGGTCATGGTGACCAATTATGCCTTTGATTCGACGGACGTTTTTTGGAAACCGACCATCACCCGGACCGATAGTTTGGGCAATATCGACGGGTGCGAGACCCTCATTTCCTGCCTCACCGATGGGCCGACGGATGTGCAGTTCGGCGATTTTCAATTGGGGGAGACCATCGATTCCACAATAATCGTGCACGTCCCATTGAAGGTTGACAGCCTTGATTTTAAGTTCACGGATTATTGCGGGACGACCACGCCGCCGTCGCCCGATTTTTGGCTGCCGGACACGGTCTGTATCGGCGATAACGTAAAGACCACCACCTCGGCCAATTTTTTCGCCGACAAGCGCGAATGGCATATCGAGGGCCTCCAAATGGACACGACCATCCGCGATTCGCTCCATATCTTTATAAAACCCACGAAAACCGGCAATTTTAAGGTCGGCCAAAAAGTCTGGTTCCTCGGCTGCGGCTACGAATACGAGCGCATCGTGACCGTCCGAGAGCCGCTCACAATCAATATTTTGCCCGACAGCACCCTTTTTTGCGGCGGGCCGCCGGCCGTGTTGAGCGTCGCGGCAAACAGGCCACTTTCCAGCTATCAATGGGCGACGGGCGAAACCGCCCCGACCATCCAAGTTTTTGACGATAAAACCTGTTTTTTGACCGCGACCGACGGGTTTTGCACCGCCGTGGATTCGGC
>JANOQP010000091.1:0-3879 GCA_031414895.1 Saprospirales bacterium | reverse complement strand
GTCCTCCGCGACCAGCACTTTGATGCCTTCCAAATGGAGGTCCTTTTCGATTGGATTTTCAATTGCCGCCACCGTTTCGCCCTGCGTTTGCTCGAAACCCATGACAAAACTGAACACCGAGCCTTTCCCCAGTTCGCTCGTCACCCCGATGCTGCCGCCCTGCCGTTCGATGAGTTGTTTGACGATGGCGAGGCCGAGGCCCGTGCCGCCGTAGGCCCCGCCGCCGTCGGTATAGTCCTGTTCATAATTGTTGTAGACCTGCCCCAGTTTTTCTTCCGAAATGCCGATGCCGCTGTCGGTCAGCGAGAACTCGATGGTCGCTTTTTCACTGTCCATTTCGAGCAATTTCACCCGCACCGAAATCTGCCCTTCGTGTGTGAATTTCACGGCATTGCTCATCAAATTGATGATGATTTGGCGCAGCCGCAACGGGTCGCCGACGAGCGTTTCGGGGATGGCGGCATCGTATTCCTCCACCAAAACGAGGTTTTTTTCCTGGATTTTTGATTCGAACAAAAGCATCATCCCCGCCACCGAGGCCGTCAGGTTGAACGGCTTTTGCTCGAACGTCATTTTGCCAGCGTCCACTTTGGCGAGGTCGAGGATGTCGTTTATCAAAACGAGGAGCGCGTCGCCCGATTCCTTGATTGCGCCGATGTATTCCTTTTGCCGCGCCTCCAAATTGGTCTTCAAAATCACGTTCGTGAAACCGATTATCGCGTTCATCGGCGTGCGTATTTCGTGGCTCATGTTCGACAGGAATTGCTGTTTTGCCCGCACGGTGTCCTCCGCAACCAGCCGTTTTGCCTCGGCCTCGGCGTTTGCTTTTATCAGTTGGTCATTTGCGGCTTGCTGTTTGACGGCCTCGGTGATGTCCCTTGAAGTGACGACGGCGGCGTACACCTCCCCGTTTTCGGCTTTGAGCGGCAGGTAAAAGTTTTCATAGTACCTGTCCGAATTCAGCGAACGATAGTTGGGGTCGTGGATGGTTTCGCCTTTGAGCGCGCGGGCGATGTCCCGATAGGCGGGGCTGTTTTTTGCATCCGGGTAAAAATCGAGCAAGGTTTTGCCGAGCGCATCCGCTTTTTTGACCTTGAAATACGCCTCGCTTGCTTTGTTGAAACTCAACATCCGCATTTGCAGGTCGTAGACAATCACGAGGTCGGGCGTGGTGTCGATGATGGTTTCGACAAACAGGTTGCGCTCGTTGAGCAAGGCGTTGGCCTGTTTTACCTTTTCGGTCGATTCGACCATGGCCGTGATGTCCCGGATGATGGTCATGGCGGCATACACTTCCCCGCTTTCGTTTTTGAGCGGCGTGTAAAAGATTTCACTGTGCTTGCCCAAATCGGGGGAATGAAGGCCCGGCTCATGAACGGCCTCGCCGTTGAGTGCGCGGCGGATGTCCCGATAGCCTTTCCCATTTTCCTCGCCCGGAAAAAGCGATTCCAACGTCTTGCCGAGAATGTCCTCTTTGGGGCGGTTGAAGACCGCTGCGCTGGCTTTGTTGTACCGCAACACGCGCATTTGCTGGTCATAGACGACAATGACATCGGGCGAGGTGTCGATGATGGTGTCCGAAAATTCTTGCTGTTTCTTCAATTCCAATGTCCGTTCCGCCACCGCTTTTTCCAGTCCGTGTTGCGCCGTCTTGCTTTCGCTCAACGCCAAATTGAGCAATCCTTTTTCCTTCAGCTCCATGACGAAGGCCAGTTCCCGCATCTGCGTCACGTCGATGATGGTCAAAACAATCAGTTCCTCCTTTTTGCTTTGCTGCACAATGCGGTGCGCGTTGAGCAACATGATTTTTTCACCGATGCCTGCAAAATTGATGACCACCTCAAAATCATGGAAGCGGTTGTTTTTCGGGACGATTTCTTCCAACAGTTCGCGCAGCCGGGGGATGTTCCATTCATGGCCGCCCAATTTGTAGAGCGTCACGCCAATGATGTCTTCTTCAATCACTTTAAAGGCGCGGCAAAAGGATTTATTGGCCGATTTGATGCGGATATGTTTGTCCAAAACCAGCATCGGCTCGTGCACGGTGTCCAAAATGACCTCGTTGTAATTGTGCAAATCCTCCACCTGATGGATGCGGGCTTGCAGTTCCTGATTGCTCGTGATGAGTTCCTCGTTCGTGGATTCAATCTCCTCTTTCGAGGTTTCGAGTTCCTCGTTGAGGCTTTGGAGTTCCTCGTTGCTCGAAATGATTTCCTCGTTCGCGCTCTGCAATTCCTCGTTGGCCGCCTCCTGGTCGTGGGTGATGGAGCGCATATCGTTGCGGGCTGCCGTCAGTTCTTCCTCCAATTTTTTGATTCGGCGGTCTTTTGCGATGCTGTTTTTCTTTTCGCCCTCGACCGGATGGCCGCCGACCTCCATTTCCTGCCCCGTAAAAACGACGACCAACATCGGTTCCTCGCCCTCCATTTGGAGCGGCGCGACTTCGAGGTTGACGATGCGGACGGTGTTGCCCGCCGCGTCGCGGTTCATTTCGATGCCCGTTTTTCGGACGGGCAGTTTGGTTTTGATGGCATGGTGGATGGCGTTGCGGAGTTCAAAAGTGATTTCGCCGTGCGCCATTTTCAGGATGTTGAAACTGGCCTTGCCCGGCGCGTTTTGGAGGTACGGCGCGGTGTCGCCCCGAAATTGGAGGATGTCCAAATCGTGGTTCACCACCACGCTCGCCGGGACAAATTGCGCCAGCAAAACGGCATCGAAGGCATTGGTCAAATGGCCGTTCGTGTTGGCCGGCGGTTTTCGCGGGCTGGCCGTCGTGCCGCCTTCCCGGTTGTGCAAAGCGGAGTGCGAAATGCGCGCGCTGATGTCGGGGATGCGGGCCGTCCCCGAATTTTTTTTCCTCGAATAGACCCTGAATTTTTTGTCGAGCGGCGTGAAAAGTTCGGTCGCCGTGCCGATGGTCTCCGATTTTCCGAGCATCAAATTGCCGCCTTCGTTGAGGGCATAATGAAAAGTGGCGATGGCTTTTTTCTGCGCCGCGAGGTCGAGATAGATGAGCAAATTGCGGCAACTGATAAAATCCATCCGCGAAAAAGGCGGGTCGCCGAGGACGTTGTGATGGGCAAAAACGCAGACATCGCGGAGCGATTTCGAGATGCGGTACTTGTCGTTTGTCTTGACAAAAAACTGTTGCAGCCGTTTGGGCGAAATGTTTTCCAACTGGTTCGCCGCGTATTCGCCGACCCGCGCCTCGCCGATGGCCTCGATGCTCAAATCGGAGGCGAAAATCTGGAACGGCACGAAAGCGGCCTTTTTTTCCTGCAATTCGAACAAAAGCATGGCAATCGAATAGGCTTCCTCGCCCGTCGCGCAGGCCGCGACCCAGATTCGGAGGGTCTCGCCGGGGCCTTTGCTTTGCAAAAGTTGGGGCAAAACGGTCGTTTTCAAAAACTCGAACGCCTCGCTGTCGCGGAAAAAATCGGTGACGTTGATGAGCAAATCCTTAAAAAGGAGGTCGGTCTCGCCGGTTTTTTGGGCGAGCAAACCGGCGTATTCCCCGATGCTCCTGATTTTGTGGATGAGCATCCGGCGCAGCATCCGCCGCTTGATGGTGCTCATTTTATAATGGCTGAAATCGACGCGTTTTGTTTTGTGGAGGAGTTGGAGGATGGTTTTGAGGTGCGGGTCGGTGTTCTCGATATCGTCTTCGGGCATCGCTTTGATGGCCTGCGGATTGGCGAGCGGGTGCTTGCTCATCCATCCGAGTTGCTCCGCGATTTCTTTTGGGGAAAGGACAAAATCGACCACGCCCTCGGCAATCGCGGAATTGGGCATGCTCGAAAATTTGGCCGTCGCGTCCTGCGCGAACGTGATGCCGCCCGCCAGTTTTATCTCTTTGAGGCCGCGCGTCCCGTCGTGCGC
>JANOQP010000090.1:0-3100 GCA_031414895.1 Saprospirales bacterium | reverse complement strand
ACCCGCACATCATCCGCCGCAACCGCAACTCGGTCGCCGTGCTCGACGGGACCGAAACGATGGCCGAACTGTACGCGCTCGGCACCGATATTTTCACCTATTTCGGCCTCGGCTGCCGCAACGTGACGAAGATTTTTGTGCCGAAAAATTATGTTTTCCACCCGCTTTTGGAGGCCACGCACGAATGGAAAGAACTGGCCATGCACGATAAATGGCTCAACAATTTCGACTATTCAACCACGCTTTTTTTGCTCAACAAGATTCCGTACCTCAACAACGGGTGCCTCATCCTGCGCGAGGAAAGGACGTTCCAATCGCGCATCTCGACCGTCAATTATGAATTTTATGAAAACGACGACGAGCTTTTGGCGCGGCTGAATGACCACCGCGACGAGATCCAATGCCTCGTCGGCAAAAAAAAGCTGCCCGGTTTTGAGGTTTTGCCGTTCGGGCAGGCGCAATCGCCAGGGCTTTCCGACTACCCGGACGGGATGGATGTGATGGCTTTTTTGAACGAAAAATAGGCTAAAACGGCACCACGAAAATATGCCCGCCTTGATAGGTGAAAACAGTTTCCAGTTTTGTTTTTTCACCAAAAAATAGCCGCTCGGCATCGGACATTTCCCCGGGCCATTGGACGAAAATGCGCCCGGTTTGATGCGCTTCTTGCCAATTTCTCACTTCTTTTTGCAGAAAACCGGCCTCCGGTTGCCAATTTTGGAGCCGCACGAATTTTTCCCCGAACGGGTATTTTTCGGGGGAAAACCGGGTCGAATGGCCGACGGTCGGCGCGGCGTTGTGGTGGACGAAAAGCACGTCGTCGGGCTGCCTGTTTTTTGCAAAAAAATCGAGCGCGGCACGGTGTTCCTCTATTTGAAAAGGGCGGTAAAACCAGTCGTACTTTAATTGGCCCGCGGCGGAAATGAGAATCGCGGCGAGCAAAACGAACGGGGCCAGCCAGGCCATGTGGGTGTTTTTCCCCGCCATTTTTTCAGCGGAAATAAACAAAAAGTCCCAGCCGATGACCACCCAGAGCAAAACGCAGGGCATCACAAAAAGCAAAAGCCGCTCGACCATCGAATATTGCCCCATCGCCGAGGCGGCGAAAACGAACGCGGGCGGCAACCAAACGAGGGCCGCACTGCCCGGTTTTCTTTTGATGAAAAACCATGCCCCAGCCAGCAACCCGACATAGAAACAGACGTGCGCGACGACCGTGAACCCGATTAGCCAATTGCTGAAACCGTTGAAAGTGCGAAGCCAAACCGCCCAATCGCCCCCGTTTTTTGGCGGAAAAGGCAGGAAAATATGGGCAGATTGAAGGGTCGGGTTGGCGATGTTCTGTTTCAAAAAAAGGAGGTAATAAGCGGCGAAACTGACAAGCCAGGTGGCGAAAATCAGCGACATTTTGAGCAGTCGCGAGCGGTCGGCACAGCCGACAAAATGTGAGGCACGAGGCGCAGCCTCGCGCCAGCGATCGCGTGAGGCACGAGGCGCAGCCTCGCGCCAGCGGTCGCGCCAGCGTTCGCGCCAGCTAATTCCAGTTTTTTTTCCAAAAAGCCACCAAAATCCGATGGCGGCGAGGATGAAAACAGCGGGCATCGAAAACCAAACAATGGCCGCGCCGCCGATGGCCCAAGTCCACCTAAACCGTTGAAAATCAAACCGTTGTGCAGCCTCGAGGAGCAAAAGCGCGGCGAAGCAATCGGCTGAATACTGCTTTGCCTCGCTCGAAAATTGGACGAAAGGGCCGTCGAGCGCGAAAAAAAGGCAGAACAGCGCGAGGCCCACCGGCGACAGCCAACGCCTCCCCATCGACCATGCCAATGGCAAGCTGCCCAGCCCAAAAACGAGCGGCAAAAACCGCCCGACCCGCTCGGCAGGGCCGAAAACGGAGAGCATGGTTTTTTCCAAAATAGAGAAAATTGGCGGCGCGTATTGCTGGTAATCGAGCGGGCCGAAAAGGGCCGGGAAGGGCTTTTCCAAAAAATTGCGGACGAGGTTGGCCTCATCGATGAATAGCGAACGATCCTGCCACCACAAAATGGTGCGGAGAGCCGCGCCAAGGAACAGGAAAAGGACGGAGGCCCTGCTGCAAATTTTGTTGAAACCGGGTGAATTCATCCGGCGAAACTAATCGGCGCCTGCCTTTCTCAAACCGCGCCCCTCCAAATTTCGGCGCACGCCCGACGGCCATAAGAATTTCATAAGCCCGCCTTGCCCCCTTTTTTTTGGCGGATTTTTTAAAAAACAATCGCCGGATATTCGCCCCAATATGAAAATCCTACTTATCGAAGATGAACCGAAAACCGCCCGGGCCATACAGTCCTTTTTGCAGGAATGCCAAATGGACGTGATCTGCGCTTTCGACGGCACGACGGGGCGCACCATCGCACAGCACAATGTGTTCGACCTCATTATTTGCGATGTCATTTTGCCCAACCTCAACGGCATCGACCTTTGCCGGGAGCTGCGCGAATTTGGCATCCGAACGCCCTTTTTGTTCCTGTCCGCCCTTTCGCAGACCGAGGACAAAGTGGTCGGCCTCGACGCGGGCGCGGACGACTATCTTGCCAAACCGTTCGATTTTAAGGAACTTCGCGCACGGATCGAGGCCCTTACCCGCCGCGCAGGGCAGCCGCCGCCCGTCAAACTGGTCTTCGCCGACCTCGAAATGAACCTCTCGACGCTCGAAGTGACGCGGGCCGGGCAAAAGATCGTGCTCACGCCGCGGGAGTTCTCGCTGCTCGAATTTTTGGTCAAAAACCCCGGTCGTGTGGTTTCGAAAAGCGAGATCTTGGAGGCCGTTTGGAACATCGACGAAAAGATCAACACCAACGTGATCGAGGTCTATGTCGGTTATGTGCGCAACAAAATGGACAAGGGCTTTTCGCCGAAGCTCATCCACACGCATTTTGGGGTGGGCTATGTTTTGAAAATTGAGGAACCGAAAAATTGAGGGACCGAGGAATTGCGCCACGAGCGGTAGTCGCTCGTGAGGGTCTGCGACCCGAAACGGCGGTAGTCGCTCGTGAGGGTCTGCGACCCGAAACGTTCCGTTTGCAGGTCTTTGACCTGCGCGAACTATCGCAGTTTTTAC
>JANOQP010000089.1:0-3130 GCA_031414895.1 Saprospirales bacterium | reverse complement strand
ATTGATTTGGGACGGCTCATTTTTTTTGTGCCAACAAATTTTGCAGGGCAAATTTCAAAAGGTCATCTTCAATAAAACCGTCATTCTTTTTAAAGCCGCACTTGTTCAAAAGCCTTATTGATTGTTCATTTTCCCTATGTGGGAATGCAGTGATGGCCATCAATTTATGATTGATGAAACCATGGTCGACCACTGCCGAGATGGCCTCGCGCATGAACCCAAAACCTTGATGATCTGGGTGAAGTTCGTATCCGATCTCTGCGGAATTTTTTTCACCGTCAAAGTCGAACAAACAAACCGTCCCAACCAACGCGCCATCATTTTTTGTACAGATCGCCCAATAAAGGGCCTTGTTTTCAACGACCTTTTCAATGAACAATTGAGCGTCTTTTATACCTGTGGCGGGCTTCCTGTCCAAAAATTTATTGACGGATGCGTTGGCCCGCAATTCAAAAATAGCTTGGTCGTCGTCAGGTTTTAACGGACGGAGCGTCAGCCTTTTTGAATAAAGTGTTGGAAATCCCATTTCATTTTTCAATTAAACCGGCTCCTCATAATCGAGGTCGCGGTCAAAGGTCTCGTCCATCCCCCAAAGCCCGGCCCACGAAATGAGGTGGCAAATCCCGCCGACGATCATCGCGGCCACGACCACGTCGCCCATTTGTTTCGATAAAAACTGCCAGCCCAATGTGATCGGCACGAGCAGCCCGCGCGCAAAATTGGGGACGGAGGTCGCGACCGTCGCCCGGAGGTTTGTGCCAAATTGCTCCGCGCCGATGGTGACAAAAATGACCCAAAACCCGGCGGAAAAACCCAAAATCGAACATAAAAAATACAGACCCGTCAAGGTTTTCGCGCCGACAAGCAGGTAAAAAGCGATCGCGAGCGCGTCCATCGCCAAAAATATCCACATCACTTTGAGGCGGCTGCGCAGTTTTTGCGACAAAAGGCCGCTCAAAATATCGCCCAAGATCAGCCCGGAATAGGCCCAAACGATGGCCGTGCCGGGCAGCACTTTTTCCGAAATGCCCATCGCCCGCCCAAATTCGGGGCTGAACATCACCAAAATGCCGATCACAAACCATGTCGGGCAGCCAATCATGATGCAGCGCAAAAAGCGGGTGAAGCGGCCCCGATTGTTGAAAAGCGACAGGAAATTGCCCCGCTCGACCCCTTTTTTGCCCACGACAGATTGGAAAATGCCCGATTCGGCGACCGAGATGCGCAGAAAAAGCAGCAGCAGCCCCAGCCCGCCGCCGATGAAAAAACAGTTCCGCCAGTCAAAAAAATGGTCGATCAGCCCGGCCAGCCACGCGCCCGCGAGGCCCACGCAGGCCACGAGCGTCGTGCCGTAGCCGCGTTTTTCCTTCGGCAAAATTTCGGCGACGAGCGTGATGCCCGCGCCCAGTTCTCCCGCGAGGCCGATGCCCGCGAGGAGGCGGCAGACGGCGTACCATTCAAAATTTTGGACAAAACCGTTCGCGATATTGGCCAGCGAATAGAGCGCGATGCTCAAATAAAGCACCGAAACGCGCCCTTTTTTATCGCCCAAAACGCCCCAAAGGATGCCTCCGATGAGCATCCCGCCCATCTGGAAATTATTGAGCGCGAGGCCGAGGTCGGTCAGTTGCTGCCCCGCGAAACCGAGCGAGGTCAGGCTTTTTATCCGCACAAAACCGAAAAGGAGCAGGTCATAAATGTCCACAAAATAACCGAGCGCGGCGACGATGACGGCAGGTTGGAGAAGCCGGGCGTTTTGATTGTCCATTCAAAAAATTTTGGGGAAAAGGTCGTTCAACATTGGCAATGTACGGTTGGATTTTTTCATAATTTTGGGACTTTTATAAAGAAATCAACCGTTCAGCCATGCAATTTTCAACCCTCGCCGCCAGCGAAATCCCCGACAAGCGCACCACTCGCCCGCATATCCTTCCGATTTATGCCACGTCAAGCTATGCTTTTGAGAGCATCGACCAGGGCATCGACATTTTTTTGGGCAAGGAAAAAGGCCATGTTTATAGCCGCTACGGCAACCCGACCATCGACACCGTGGCCGAAAAGATCGCGCAGCTCGAGGCCCACGGCACCGGCCTCTCCGCCCACGGCCTGATGACGAACAGCGGGATGTCGGCCATTTCGACGCTCATCTTGGGCCTTTTGAAATCGGGCGACAAGGTTTTGACGCAGGGAAACCTGTACGGCGGCACGACGGAGCTGTTCAACGCCATTTTCGCGCCGCTGGGCATCGAACCGGTGATGACCGATTTCCGCGACCTCGACCGGGTGGAGGATTTCATCAAAAACGACCCGAAAATCCGCCTCATTTTTTGTGAAACGCCCGCCAACCCGACCCTTGCCTGCGTTGATCTCGCGGCCATCGCGGCCATCGCAAAACGGCACGGCGTGCAAACGGCCATCGACAATACGTTCATGACCCCCTATTTGCAACAGCCGCTCGCGCTCGGCATCGATTGGGTGATCCATTCGACGACGAAATATTTGTGCGGCCACGGCAATTCGATCGCCGGGGCCATCATCGGCACGGACGCGGGGGCGATGGAGAAAAAAATCTGGAAGGCCATGAAACTGATCGGCACCAACAGCAGCCCGTTCGAGGCGTGGCTGACCCATTTGGGGATGAAAACGCTGACCCTGCGGATGGACAAACATTGCCAAAACGCGCAGGCCGTCGCCGAATTTTTGGAAAAACACCCCGCCGTCGAGCGCGTCAATTACACGGGTTTGGCCAGCCATCCAGACCATATTTTGGCAAAAAAACAGATGCGCGGCCACGGCGGCATGTTGAGTTTTGAACTTTCGGGCGGCCTCGACGCGGGCATCCGGGCAATGAACCGGGTCAAACTTTGCACCCTCGCCCCGACGCTCGGCGACGTGGACACACTCATTTTGCACCCCGCCTCGATGTCGCACCTCAATGTTGCCCGCGAAATCCGGTACCAAAACGGGATCACCGATGGGCTGGTCCGGCTTTCTGTTGGGATCGAGGATGCGGGGGATATTATCGCAGATTTGGCGGGGGCGGTCAGGTGAAAATCAACTCGGCACCGCCTCAAAATCAACAATATGGAGTGACGGGACGCGGAACGAAAAGACCGTCCGGCCATCCATA
>JANOQP010000088.1:0-5334 GCA_031414895.1 Saprospirales bacterium | reverse complement strand
CAACATCCCGGCCATGCGCTTGCTGGCGTTCATCACGGTGAGGCCGATGATTTCGCCTTTTTCAAAACGGATCAGGATATCGTCCTCCGTCAGTTCGGTGTCGTCGGCGAGGTTGGGTTTTTTGAAGTGCAGGTAAAGCACATCGCCCAATTGGTCATAATGCGACCAAACGTTTTCGGTCCGGATGAACCACGGGATAAGTGTGTCAAGCTGTTTGATGGTTTCTATGGTTGCCATGATATTTTTCTTTTTTGCAATGACTGCGTTTTTGAAGTTGAAAACGCGGTGATGATAAAACCGTCAATCAAAATCCCGGTTTGGTCGGCCAATTCTTTATAGGCGACCACCAACGATTTGTGCGGCTCGCTGGCCAATTGCTTGACGGCCAACAGTTCGCCGCCCGCCCCAAAATAAACCACGTCCGGTTCTTGCACCGTTTCGAGCACTTCAAAAAAATAGGCGGCCAACTCCGGGTGCCCGAGGGTGATATGTGTCCATCGTTCGTCGGTTAGTCGGATGGTCACGTTGTTTTTTGAAATGGCGGCGTGCTCCATGGGTTTGTTTCACAAATGTAATTGGTTTTTACAAAGTTGCCCCAGTCCCGATGGGCAGCGTCCGGTAACTGGCCCCGCCCATGAACAACAGGACGGAAAAAACGACGATGAGGAGCGATGGGCGGCGGATGGAAAGTTCGGTCAGGTGCACTCGATGGCGGAATACGGATTGGCATCCTCTTTTACTTTTTTGCACTGGGGTTTGGGCGAACGATTCGGACAAGTTGGTTTTTCAAACTTCCTTTTGCCGATTCGATAGCTTCGTGGATTCGATGGGCAAGTGCCGAAATATCCTCGTCCTCGGTGCAGGCAATAATGCCGGGATGGTTTGGGGTTTGGTCGTGGAGTTTAAAAAAATGCTTCCGGTTATAGGTGAGCAAAATCCGGTTTTCCGAAACTGCAAAGGCCAAAACTTCATCGTCCGGGATTTTCATGTTTGCCTTTCCGGCGTCTTTTGTGGTCAAAACATCGTGGCCAAGTTCGCGCAGGATTTCGACGACGCGCAGCCGGAAATTTTCGTTGGAATAGATTTTTGCCATCTTTCAATCGGCTTCGTTTTCCCGAACTTGGTTTTTGATTTCCGATTTGTGGTGCTCAAAATAATGCCAAGCATTCTTCAAATCGCCCAAGCGCAAAGTCGGGTAATCTCGCAGCTGCTCATCCTCGGAAATGCCCAATTGCCGCTGCCGGACGAGCAGCCAAACCGGTATGCGGGTATTTTCGATGCAAGCTTCGCCCCCGCAAATGCCAGGCGTTTTTTCAATTCCCGGAAAAACGCCCGCCAACTCGGCAGAGACCCAATGTATCAATTGGGCCTTTTCGGTTTTTGTCAATTTCGGGAGAAGGGCTTTCGCTTCTTGCAGGGCGGTCATTTTTCAATTGTTTATGGAAAACCAACTTCTAAACTGGTTGTGTTGGTTCAACTTTTTGGCAAAAATAGGGATTGCCAGGGCCATTTTTCTATAATGTTGGCGCGTAAAATGATGATGAGGCGCGACGGGCGGCGGATGGAAAGTTCGGTCAGGTTCATTGGGCAATAATCCGTGTTTTTTCGCGAAAAATGGGCAGTCTGGCAATTTTTAGGTTGAGCTGCCGGGACAACCTCTCTTCTATCGCACCACCGTCATAGCCCCCTTCAAAACAACCATTTCCCCGTCCACCGTTTCCAGTTCGCACCACCAAACCAGCACCCCCGGCGGCACGGCACGGCCCCGATATGTGCCGTCCCAATCGCAGGGGCTGTTCGGCGCGAGGTTTTTTTGTTGAAAAATTTGGTTGCCGCTCCGGTCAAAAATGCGCAGCGAACGGACGCGCACCACTTCCGGCCCGGCAAAAACGGTCAAAAATTCGTTCGGCCCGCCGCTGCCGGGATGGATTGCCGTCGGCACAAAAGCTCGGATGCCAAGTTCCACCCGGACGTTCAACGAGGCTGTCGCCGAACAGCCACCGGCATCAAAAACGAGCAGGGAGAACTTGCCGGAGATTTCAGAATTGATAAAAGTGGCAGGGCAGGTCGCGCAGTTCACGCCCACGGCGGGCGACCATTCCGCCGTCGCGATGGGGAAATTGGCGACCGGTTCCACCAAAATGCTGTCGCCCCGGTGGATGGTCAGTTCGGACAGGCCGAGGTCGACGGAAAGCGGGCTGCTTTCCTCGATTTCGATTTCCCGGATGTCGGTGCAACCATCGGCGTTCGTTGCAGAAAGGGAATAAATGCCGCCGCCGAGGTTTTCAAAAAGGAGCGGTTTGCCCAAATAGGTTTGCGGCGGCCCGTTTTCTAGCGAGACGGAAACGGGCAAACCATCGGCGGTCACGATGGAATCGAGCTGGATTTGCCCGGTTTTTTCGGCGAAACAAATCCGCGCCGATGTCGAGGCCATGATTTCAAGTCCAGCAAAAACCGTCGTTTTCACCACCAAACTATCGCAACCGAAACCGTTTTTCAAAAAAGCCGTGTCGATGCCGACGGCTGCCGGGTCGCAATTTTTTTCAACGAAAAAGGTGAAATCAATGCCCGCCGGGTCGAAACTGGTGGTTTTTATCACGAGGCTGTCGCAACCGAAATGGTTTTTCAAAAGCAAGGTGTCGGTGCCGACGAGCGCGGGATTGCAGGTTTTGGCGGTAAAATTTGACTGGCTGAAATTGGCGAGGCCCGTTTTCGTGATGACCAGACTATCGCAACCTTTTGCGTTTTTCAAAAAAACAGTATCAACCCCAACCATCGCGGCATCGCAGTTTTTTTCAAAAAAATGGGTGAACGACATGGCCGAGGTCGCGGCGCACGGGTCGATCAGGATGAAAAAAGCGGTCGCCTCGCCGTCGGTCGCGAAGGCCAGGGCAATGGCGGCGGCGAGCTGGTTTGGCGCGAACGTGTTGCCGCTCACTTCCCAATGGTCGAAGGCCCAGCCGATTGCGGGCTTTGCGGCGAGCGAGATGTTGATGCCGCCGAAATATTCGCCATAATAAGGATAGGCCGTCGGCGTGATGGTATTGACCCCCACTTGATTGGGCGAGGCGGCGGGCGAGATTTTGACGGTCAGGTCGAACGGCCCGGTCACGTCGTAACAATCGACGACCGAGTTGTCGATGGTCGCGCAGCGGGCGTTGATGAAATCGTGGACGGCCTTTACATTGTTTTGCCAAGTGGCGACGCTGCCGCCCCAACGGGCGCAATGGCGGGCCATTTCGGGCTTTATCTCGTTGGTCAGTTCGTCGAGGAGCGCGTTCATGTTGGCGCAGGAAAGGGTCGTGTTGAGCAGGTCGGCGTAGCGGTTGATGTAAAGGGCCTTGAAATTTGGGTTGTCAAACAGCTTCACCAAAACGTCGATATGCCCCTGCGGGTCGTCCACCGACGGGGCCTCCACATCGCAGGGATCGGCGGAGGGGCCAACGTTCGGGATGCCCGTGTAATTGGTGTAATGCCCGAAGGTCGCGTCCATGTCCCAGAGCGCGTACCGCCATTTTTTCGCGCCGCCGTTTGGGTCGCGGCCCCGCCACCAAGCGGTGTTCCAATTGAGCCAATCCTTGCAGACCGTGTGCTGGTTGAGGATGATATAATCGACGAGGCTCAACAGGTCAAAACGCTGTTCGACATAATTGTAATTGGCCGCGACGGTCATGTTGTTGGCGATGATATAGTTTTTGAGCGCGTACCAATCGGTGCCGGTGCCATATTCGAGCCAAGTGCTGCCCCAAGTTTTGATGAAATCGATGTCCTTTTCGGCCTGTCCATAATAATGGTCGGTAAAATCGTGGTCGTCCACCTTTTCGCGGAGGTCATAAACGCCCCAATATTGGCCATTGACGTACAAAACGCAGGCCCGGTGCGTCCGCGCGTCCATGTTCATGCCGCCCCGGATGGCGAGCGTGTGGACATACGAATCGCGGATGTGCGCACCGCCGGGTTGCGACGGGAAATTATCGTTCGCGGCAGCTTTTAGGATGAGCCGCTGGAATTTTGTGCGGTCGCGTTCCGGGAAAAATTGGTGGTCGAGCTCGTCGTCGTAACCCAACTGGTCGCGGGTGATCCAGTCGATGCCGCGCTGCGGATAGGCCCACGAATCGTTGCCGTGCTTGTTGAACTCGCCATAGGCATCGGACTCGCGCTTTCCGTTCTCGAAATATTCAAAAGAGCCGATAGGGGCCGCGCCGGTGCTGCCGTTCATCAACGTGAAAATCGTGTTGCTGGCAATCGAAAGGACCGGCACCGCATGGTTTTCATTGATGAAATAGGTGTTCGCCATCACGAAGCCGGGCAAAATTTGCGGATCGGGGGAGAATGCCCGCGCTTTCAAAACAGTCGTGGCCGCAATATTGACCGGCCCCGAAAAAAGGGTGGACGTGGTGGTCGGCTCGCTCCCGTCGGTCGTGAAACGGATGTCAAAACCGGCCCCGGTCGTGAGCGCAACGGATTGGCTTGCAGGATAAAAACCGGGGGCGAGGGCGGCTTTTACCTTCGGTGAATATTTCAAAAAAGCGGTCGCGCCGTTCGGGGCGGTCGGTGTTGGGGCGGTGAAAATTTTCCAATCGGGGCCGCCATTTGGCGAACGCCCGTAGCTGTGGTTTCCCTGATTGGGGATGTCAAAGGTGAAAATATCGGCGGTCGTTCCGTTTGGTTGGGATAAAATGATGGGCTCGCCCTTTGTCTGCGTGATTTTAAAATTGGTGTGGAGGTAGAGTACCTGTTTATTTTTTCCTGAACAAAAAATGACCCGATAGCCGCCCGGGGCAATGGTTGCGCCAGTTTGAAAGGCCCATTTTTGGGGCTTTGCGGGGTTGTCGCTCAAAAACCAGCCGCCGAGGTTGACGGCCGCCGCGCCCTTGTTGTGCAGCTCGACCCAATCTTGGCGGTCGCCGTCCTCATCGGCGAGGCCGCTCATATTGGCGGCGGAGACCTCGTTGATGACGATTTGGGCGGCGAGGTTTTTTTGGAAAAAAAGAAAAGCGATGAGGGGGAGCAGGAATTTCATCGGACTGGATTTTTTTGAATGCGTAAACCGGAAAACTGCCGGGCGGGTGCGTGTCAAAGATAGGCCGAATTTTTTGTTCGTGTGCCGCGCCGGGGTTTTGCCGTTTGGCCAAAACTGGCCAAATGGCCTCAAAAAATTACCCAAAAGGGTGAATTTATGAAATACTTATGTTTTTAATTTGCTAAATTTGGTATCGGAAAGCTAGATTGCAGGAATTCTCGAAAACCCCGCCGACCCGACTTGCTCCCATTGTAAAAAAGCGATTCGGCCGACCCAAAAAAAGGCAAAAACAATACTCATAAATGAGTATT
>JANOQP010000087.1:0-4824 GCA_031414895.1 Saprospirales bacterium | reverse complement strand
GAAACCCAAAACTCGAAACTGTTTATGAAAGTCCTAAAATTCGGCGGCTCCTCCGTCGGCTCACCCGAAGCGATTGAGCAAGTGGTCAATATTCTCGAAAAAAGGTACCGGGCGGGCGAGCAGTTCGCGGTCGTTTTTTCCGCTTTTTCTAAGGTCACGGACTCGCTCATCGAGTGCGCGCACCGCGCCGCGTCGGGCGACAAAAACTGGGGCTCCGTTTTTGAAAAAATAAAGGCCAGCCATTTTATGGTCATCGAAAAACTCCTCAAACCAGAAAACCGGGAAGCTGCCGCGGATCATATCTTGTTGAATTTCAACGATTTAGGGGATATTTTGCACGGCGTTTTTTTGGTGAAAGAACTTTCACCGCGCACTTTGGACATGGTCGTGAGCTTCGGCGAGCGCAATTCGGCCTTCCTCGTCGCGCATGCAATGTCGCAGCGGGGCATTCCGAGCGGTTTTTTGGACGCGCGGACGGTCGTGCGGACGGACGAAAATTTCGGCGCGGCCAAGGTTGAAATGGCCGAGACCGAGCGGCTCATCCAGGCCCATTTTTCTGAAAACCCGCTGGTGCAGAGCATCACCGGTTTCATCGGTTCGACGGCCAGCGGGCAGACCACGACGCTCGGACGCGGCGGTTCGGACTTCACGGCGGCCATTTTCGGCGCGGCACTTTCAGCAGAGGCCATCGAGATCTGGACGGATGTGGACGGCGTGCTGACCTGTGATCCGCGCCGCGTCAAAAAAGCGTTTTCGCTCCCCACGATGACCTATCGCGAGGCGATGGAAATGAGCCATTTTGGGGCAAAAGTGATTTATCCGCCCACGATCTTGCCCGCCCTCGTGCGCGGGATCCCGTTGTTGATCAAAAACACGTTCAACCCGGATCATCCCGGCACGTTCATTTCCGAAAAATCGGAGCCGGGCGATTTCCCGATAAAGGGCATCTCGTCCATCGGCTCGGTCGCGCTCGTGACCTTGCAGGGCGGCGGTTTGGCGGGCGTCCCGGGGACGGCGGCGCGGCTTTTCGGCGCACTCGGCCGGGCGGCGGTCAACGTAATTTTGATCACGCAAGGCTCCTCGGAACTGAACATCACCTTCGCCGTTTTGCCCAACGATTGGGCGGCGGCAAAACGGGCCGTCGAGCTCGAATTTACCCGCGAGATAGAAGCCGGGCTGATCGAACCGCTCAAAATAACGGGCGACCACGCGGTCATCGCCGTCGTCGGCGAGGGCATGAGCCACCGACCGGGCATCGCGGGGAAAATTTTCACCGCGCTGGGCAAAAACGGCGTGAACATCGCGGCCATCGCACAGGGCTCCAGCGAGCTGAACGTCTCGCTCGTCATCCCGTCGGTGGACGAAACGAAGGCCCTCAACGCTATCCACGAGGCGTTTTTCCTCTCCGACACGCGGGCGTTGAACCTGTTTATCGTCGGCGCGGGGCTGATCGGTTCGACACTTTTGGAACAGATCGGGCGGCAATCAGATTTTTTGCGGGAAAAAAGAAAGCTCGAGATCCGGGTCGTCGGGCTGGCCAATTCGACCAAAATGATTTTTGACGAAAACGGCATCAACCTCGCCGATTGGAAATCGCAACTCGCTGAAAGCCAACCTTTTACGATGCCCGCTTTTGTTGCACAAATGAAAAAACTGAACCTCCCAAGCTCCATTTTCGTGGACAACACGGCGAGCGGGGAGGTTGCCAATTTTTACGAAAACATCCTCGACGCGAGCGTTTCTATTTCGACACCGAACAAGATCGCGTCGTCGTCGAGCTTCCTCCATTATGAAAGATTGAAAAAACTGGCCGACCGCCGGGGCGTGAAATTTTGCTACGAAACCAACGTCGGCGCGGGACTGCCGATCCTCACGACGCTCAACGACCTGCTCGCATCGGGCGACCGGATCCTCAAAATTGAGGGCATTTTGAGCGGAACGCTGTCGTTCATTTTCAACAATTTCCGGGCGGGCAGCCGCTTTTCGGACATCGTGAAAGAGGCAAAAATGCTCGGCCTGACCGAGCCCGACCCGCGCATCGACCTTTCCGGAAAAGATGTGGCCCGAAAACTGGTCATCCTCGCCCGCGAGATTGGCCTGCCGCTCGAAGTAGAGGATGTCAAAATCGCGCCTTTTTTGTCAAAAACCTGCCTCGACGCGCCGACGGTCGATGATTTTATGAAAGAACTGGCCGACCTCGATGGCAGCTTCGAGGCGTTCCGGCTCGATTTTGAAAAACAGGGCCGCGCCCCGCGCATGATCGCCAAGCTCGAAGACGGCCGCGCGACCATCGGCCTCGAGGGCGTTTCTGCAACGCACCCGTTTTTTCACCTCGACGGCTCGGACAATATGGTGATTTTCACCACTGAAAGGTACAAGGACAGGCCGCTCGTCGTGCGCGGGCCGGGCGCGGGCGCAGAGGTGACGGCGGCGGGGGTTTTTGCGGAGGTTTTGGCGATTGGGGCGTTTTTGAAGTGAGGAATGGTTGCCGGGGACGCCAACGCTGGCCCAAAATACAACTCGCTCCGTGTGCGCCCAAAGCGCCTGCAAACGCCCCACCGCCGCGCTCTTTTCCACCTCGCCGCGCGACTCGAAACCCGCGAGGATGTCCAGTTCCTGTTTATTCCTCTTTTGGGTTTTCGGGCTTGGCGTTCAGGGCTTTTTTAATGGCTTTGTCAAAATCCGAAACGAACATTTGGTCCTGAATTTTTCGATAAACCTCATACTCCTGTTCCGCTTTCAGTTTTGCCTCCAATTGGGAGATTTTCCCTTTGTGCGTTAGGATCGGATAATCGGAAAGTTGCAAAAAATCGTTCAAGAATTTGCTCCAATCCGTCATCCGCAATACTTGTTGGCGCGATGCCCTGTTTTCTGCCAGATCAAGATAGGCCGATACGATCAGGTTCAACTGTCCGATATGCTGTTCGTGCAGGTAGTTTTTGGCGATGCTCACATCGGATTTCATGATTTTTCCAGCGGGCGCATTTTTCCACGATTGCAGGCCCATGTATATTTTGGTCGCATCGGCTTCCGTGTAGATAATTTCGGCAGCCGTTTTGCCCGTGATTGCCCAGTGCAGTTTGTTCTGGACCGTCGTGAAAAAATCTTTCGTCTCCCCGGCATCCTTGTCGTAATCGGCGGAAAGCGCGTAGATATCCGTGATTTTTTGATAAAACCGTCGCTCGCTCGACCTGATTTCGCGGATGCGCTCCAACAGTTCCTCAAAATAGTCCTGCCCAAAAAGCACTTTCCCTTGTTTCAACCGGGCATCGTCCAGCGCGAAACCTTTGATGATAAACTCTTTGAGCATTTGCGTCGCCCAAATCCGGAACTGCGTCGCCTGCGACGAATTGACCCGATAGCCCACCGAAATGATGGCATCGAGGTTATAAAATTGCGTTTGATAGACCTTGCCATCCTCGGCAGTATGTTCCAAAATGGAACCAACTGAAATGGGCTGCAACTCCCCGCTTTCAAAGATGTTTTTCAGGTGCTTTGTGATCGCGGGGCGTTGCACCCCGAACAGTTCGGCAATCGCCTTTTGCGTCAGCCAAACCGTTTCGTGCGCGATAAATACCTCCACCCGCACCCCGCCGGTTGGCGTGGTGTAGAGCAATATTTCACTGAATGATTGATTTTTGTTGTCCATTTTTGTGTTTTTTTAAATCACTTCCCACCCAAAATAACCCCCAAAACATCCGCGCTCCGCACCGCCATCAACGCCACCCTGTTTCCGACCACGCTCTCCGGGTGCGTCCAAAGTGCCTGCAAACGCCCCACCGCCGCGCCCTTTTCCGCATCGCCCAGCGACTCGAAACCCGCGAACGGTGCGCGTTTCATTTATTTTCTCCGGAGTCTGATTTTCCTTTTTTCGGTTTGGTAAGCCCTTTAACCGCCTTGTCAAAGTCGCTTTCAAGCCTTTTGTCTTCCAAAACCTGAAATTTTTCGTACTCCTTCGCCGCGTGTTCCACTGCAAATTGGTGCGATATTTTCCCGGCGTGGTTCAAAATATCGCGGTCGTTTAGGGACAAAAAACCATTCAGTTTCTCAATCCAATCCTTCATGTGCATCACGATGCGGCGCATCGCTTGGCCTTCGGCAAACACGAGGTATTGTTCCACCAGATTGTTGAGCGCGGCGAGTTCGGGTTCGTCCAGATAATTTTTCGCCACGCCGATGTCCTGTTTCCTCGGTTTTGCGCCCCGAAAATTGGTCAAACCCATGTTCGGCTTTTGGCCATCTGTCCGCTCGGCGATGATTTCGGCGGCTGTTTTGCCCGTGATGGCCCAGTGCATTTTGTTCTGGACGGTCTGAAAAAACAGGATGCTCGCTTCCACCGTCGGGTCATAATCCACGCTCGTCGCATAGATATCCGTGATTTTTTGGTAAAAACGCCGCTCCGAGGTCCGAATATCCTGGATCCGCCGCGTCAGTTCCTCAAAATAATCGAACGGCACGTCCGGGTTTTTCAGCCGCTCGTCGTCCAGCACAAAACCTTTCACGATGTATTCTTTGATGTGCCGCGTTGCCCATTGCCGAAACCGCGTCGCCACCGCCGATTTGATGCGATAGCCGACCGATATAATGGCATCGAGGTTGTAAAATTTTTGGCTCCGCTCCACCATCCGATTGCCCTCTTTCCCAACTTGTAAAAATTCCTTACAAGTTGCGGACTCCTCCAATTCACCTTCTTCAAAGATATTTTTGAGGTGAATCGTGATGTTTTGCGGCGTCGTTTGGAACAGTTCCGCCAGCAATTTTTGCGTCAGCCAGACCGTCTCGTTTTCGAGCCGGACCTCCAATTTCGTCTCGCCCGACTCGGTT
>JANOQP010000086.1:0-1626 GCA_031414895.1 Saprospirales bacterium | reverse complement strand
GCCAGTTCGGCGATGCCCCTGCGCACTTTATCTTTCAGCATTCCGCGAGAGGCGCTGAAATCCATGATCTCGGCTTTTTTGCGGAGCCGTTCCATCATCGGGTGCAGCCCTTCGTTGACGGCGATGGCGCAGGGCGTATCGACATTTCTGCCCTTGGCCATCAGGCTTCCGCCTTCCGCTTTGAGGAGCGTCGCCATGATCTGGGTGACAAAAAAACAGGTGTACTTGCCCGCAACCTCCTGAAAAAGCCGCACCGCATTGTTCGCGTTGTCGTTGTACCAGGTCTGGTAAAGCTGGTCGGTGGTGTCTTTTAGCGCGATAAAGTCATTATAATACATGCTTTTCAGGTAATCGTGCTGCAATTTATAGAGCGGTTCGAGCTGCCGCCGGACGGTGTCGGGCAGGGCCATCCGGTTGGCGACATGGTAGAGCATCGAGACGTTGAAATTGTAGATCAGCTCGTCGAACTCCTTTTTGTACTTTTCGGGGTTGGCCAAAATCCGGAGCGTGCTTTCCTCGTCGAGGTTGAACTTAAACTCGGCATCCGTGTATTTGAGGTCGACCGGGACGGGCCTCGCCAAAAAGCCCTCGCCGCCGGCCCACAGCACCTTATATAATATGACGCCCGCGACGCAGAGCATGCCGAGGAGGAGGAGGTTTTTGCCGAAGGCCATCGGGCCGGTCTGGGAAGGAGGGGGCGTGGACATAATTGTTGTTTTGTTGGCACAAAGTTTTGAAAAAAATCCGGCATTCCCCGAAAACGATTCTTTTCGGCGTACCTATCGGCGGCGGTTTGCGTTTATCGGCGGCTGGTTACTTTTGCGCTCCAGTGTCCGAAAATTGAGGCGGTGACTTAAAGTCACCGCCTCAATATGCCCTGCAATATCTACCTATCCCAATATCCAATTTTTATGCAATTACTTGAAAATCAAGAAGTTAGGAACCTCGGCAACCTCGAACTGTTGGCCAACCAAGTGGTCGAGGGCTTTATCGTCGGGCTGCACAAATCGCCTTTTCACGGCTTTTCGGTCGAGTTTGCCGAGCACCGGCTCTACAACCCCGGCGAGGCCACCCGCAATATCGACTGGAAAGTTTATGCCCGGACCGACAAACTTTTTACCAAAAAGTTTGAGGAGGAGACCAACCTGCGCTGCCAGATCGTGATCGACGGGAGCTCGACGATGTATTATCCATACGACGAAAAAGACCCGAAAAAATATCAATACCAGAACAAGCTCGCCTTTTCGGCACTCGCCGCCGCCAGCCTGATGAACCTGTTGAAAAAGCAGCGCGACGCATTCGGGCTGACCATTTTTGACGAGGAGGTGCGGTCGCACACGGGCACGAAATCCAGCACCATTCATTATCGGTCGTTGATTGCGCAACTGACGCAACTCATTGAAAACCAGCAACTTGGGAAAGGCACGGGTGCGGCAAATGCCCTCCACCAAATCGCGGAAAGTGTCCATCGGCGGTCGTTGGTGGTGATCTTTTCGGATATGTTCGAGTCGTCGGAAGACCCGGAAAGCCTCTTTTCCGCGTTGCAACATTTGAAGCACAACAAGCACGAGGTCATCCTTTTCCACGTCGTGGACAAAAAGCACGAAATGGAGTTCGATTTTGAAA
>JANOQP010000085.1:0-2088 GCA_031414895.1 Saprospirales bacterium | reverse complement strand
CTATGTTTTCTATGTGAAATCCTCTATGTGCCTATGTGGTAAATAGCTACGGATAATCTTATAAAACGCCAATGAGCAATAGAGCAGCAATGGCCAAAACCATTAAGGCTGTTATTGATTGAACCGTTTTTAAGGTGATTTTTTTGATGAATTTAGTGCCGATATAAGCTCCGGCAAATGCCGAAATCGTGGCTATCAACAACAATTTCCATTGTTCGGTCAATTGATTTTCCATAAAATCCCTGAAATAAACGGGCAATCGCGTCAAATCGACCAGACAGGCGATAATTACGCCCGTTGCAATGAACTGCTCTTTTTTCAGTCCCGCATTGACCAAAAAAGCAGACCTGAGTGCGCCCTGCATCCCGCTCAAACCGCCGAAAAAACCGCTCAAAAAACCGCCCGTCGGCAAGTATCTCTGCGGGAATGTCCTGTTTTTTAGGCTCGGCAACAGTTCATAAATAGCGAAGAACAAGAGCAAAAAGCCGATGGTCAATTTTATTGGCGTAATTGAAAATTGTTTATTGTCGATAGACCATTGATATAATTTCGGCAAATCAGAAAGATAGCTTAATAGCATTGCGCCAATCAGCCCGCCAATGATGGCTGGGATGCCGAATTTTATCAAGGTTTCCTTATCGGCGTGCTTGCCGACCAATCCGGTTTTGAACACATTGTTCAACAAATGCACAATGCCTGTTAGTGCGATTGCCGTGTTTATTGGAAAAAAAAGGCCGAAGACCGGCAGCAGAATGGTGCCCAAGCCAAAGCCTGAAACAAGCGTCAATAAAGAGGCTAAAAAAGCGGTTAGCGCGATAAGGATTTCCATTGTTTTTTATTGTGCAAATGAACGTCAATCAACAAGTTCCCTGCTTTTTGCGAAGCCAAAAATGGCAACGAAAACAAACCCAAACATTGGAACGATATAAGCGGTTTGAATGGAAGTCAAATCGCTCAATTTGCCCATGATCAATGGCAATATTGCACCGCCGACGATTGCCATGATGATCAATGACGAACCGAGTTTTGCATCGTCGCCGAGGCCGCGAACGCCCATGGAGAATATCGTCGGGAACATGATGGACATAAAGAATTCAACAGCAATCAAACAGAAAATGGATGTTTTGCCGCCAATAAGGACTGCCAATCCGGTCAGTAAAACACAGGCCATTGCATATAGGAACAACAGCCGTGCTGGCCGCACAAATTGCATCAAAAAAGTCCCCAAAAACCGACCGATCATAAACAACAAAAGCGCGGCCGCAAGCCATTTGGAGGCCGTTGTTTGGTCGAAACCCGCCGTTTTTGCGGCAAAACGAATAAAAAACGAGCTGATGCAAACCTGCGCCCCGACATAAAAAAACTGTGCGACGACCGCCGAACGGACGGTTTTGTTGTTCAACAATCGCAATGGGTTTATGTCGATTTTAGTATTGTCGGAGGGCCTGATATCCGGCAATTTTATCAATGAAAACAGTATCGCCACAAACAAGACCAATAGTCCAACGGCCAAAAAAGGGATTTTAACGGAACTGGCTGTTTCTACCAGAAACTGTTGATGTTCTATTGTACCTATCAAGGAATTGTCGATTGGTTTGTTGTTGTTCAATATAAAAATTCCGCCCAAAAGCGGGGCCAAAAACGCGCCGAGGCCGTTGAAGGATTGCGCCAAATTGAGCCGTTGCGTCGCCGTTTTTGGGTCGCCGAGGACGGTGACATACGGGTTTGCCGCTGTTTCGAGCATCGTCAGGCCGCTGGCCAAAACGAACAGCGCAACCAGAAAAAAGGGGTACGAGACCGCCTCCGCAGCTGGCCAAAAAAGGAACGCGCCGAGCGCAAAAAGCAACAAACCAGTAATGATCCCCGCCTTATATCCCCTTTTTTGCATAAAAATACCAGCAGGGACCGCCATTAAAAAATAGGCGATGAACATGGACGAATCAACGAACGCCGACTGGAAATCGGACAGTTGGCACGCCTTTTTGAGGTGTGGGATCAGTATGGGGTTGAGGTTGATGGCGAGGGCCCAAAGAAAAAAAAGTGTCGTCACAAGGGCGAGGGCGAGGCGCGGGTTGGTCGTGTTTTTCA
>JANOQP010000084.1:0-3356 GCA_031414895.1 Saprospirales bacterium | reverse complement strand
CTTGGCCTACATGGGCCTTTCCGCCTATCATGCAATCCTTCCCGGGATGCCAGAATACAACTCATTGGAATCGGTCCTACCGGGCGGTTTGAACGTCCCAGCGGTTGAGAGCGGGGCCCAATATCATTGGCCGTCGGTCGTCAATGCGTCGTATGCCTATATGATGAAGAAATTCTTTGCTTCGATGGCAAATGGCAATCACGCCGACCTCTATGCAAAGGTTGATTTTGTCAACAACAAATTGAACGACCAATATAAAAACGAGACCGACCAAGCCACTTTTGATCGTTCGGTTGCCTATGGGGAAAAAGTCGCAACCGTGGTTTTTGAATGGTCGAAGGGCGACAATGGCCACGATGCCCACCTCGACGCGCAGCCCGTCAGCTACGTCCCGCCAACTGGCGTGGGCCTTTGGCAACCAACCTATCCGAATTTTGGGCGCGGGATGTTCCCATATTATGGCACAAATGTCCGTCCGTTTGCCATGTTGCAAACCGACCTCATCGGCAAGCCGCCAATCCCATACAGCGAGGCTGTCGGTTCGAAATTCCGCGAGCAGGGCGAATATGTAAAGGCGATGGTCGACAACATCAAGGCCAACGGCTACGGCGGCTACGAAGACCTTTGGATCGCTGAATATTGGAGCGATGATATTTTGAACCAAACGTTTGGGCCGCCTGCACGCTGGATTGCCATTGCGAACCAGGTCGTCGCTTCTGAAAAACCGACCCTTGCAACCGCCGCAGAGCTTTACGCAAAAATCGGAATGTCCCTTTCTGATTATGTTATCGCCGCATGGAAAACGAAATACTACTACAATGTGGAACGCCCGGTCAGCTATATCCGCCGCGTGATCGACCCGAACTGGGTTTCCGCGCTGAACGACCAGACCAATGGCAACCACCCACAAGGTGTCACCCCACCGTTCCCTGCCTATCCTTCCGGCCACTCCGGCATGGGCTCTGCGGCAGCAGTGCCTTTGGAGCAAATCTTCGGCCAGGGCTATTCGATGTCAGACAATTGCCACGAGTTCCGTGTTGAGTTCAACGGCAAGCCCCGCGCTTTCAACAGCTTCGCTGAAATGGCCTACGAAAATGCCATCAGCCGTGTCGCCCTCGGTGTCCACTTTCAAATGGACTGCGAAGAAGGCCTCCGCATTGGCTACCTTGCTGGAAAGCGCATTACCGAACTTCCTTGGAAAAAATGATCCTTGTTGAACAACAATAAGGATTTACAATAAAAAGAAACCCGTTGCAGTCAATTAGACCGTAACGGGTTTCTTTTTAAAATTTCTCAACAGGTGTTTTCATTTTTGGCTTGAAACATCAACCGCCTTGCGCTCCATCAAGGGCACGTTTTTGACCACCATTTGAATGGTGTCCCTCAACCTTTCTTCAAAAAGGACTATTTTTCCGCGCTTCATCGAGTTGATGATCTCCTCATGATAATGGCGGATCGTGATCAGTTCAAGCCCGGATTCTTGGGCAACCTTGAACTCGCTGCTTATTTCCACAATCAATTTTTCTATCCGATCCTCAATGTTCGGCACGACGACCGAAAAGGAAATGGCCGTGTTCTGCATCGAATTGACGAACAACCGGTGCTTCGCGATAACGCCAAACAGGAAACTCAAATGATGCTCCGCAACAAATGAATAGTCCTTCGTTGAAATATAAAGAAGCGCCTGGTTTTTTTCGACCACTACGATTGGCGGGTAAATGCCCTCCACATCGCTCGAAATCTCCGTCCCCGGCGCGTCCGGGTCGAGGAACGATTTTACGAACATCGGAATGGTCTTGTTTTGCAGCGGTTTGATTGTCTTTGGGTGGATGACCGACGCGCCGTAATAGGTCATTTCGATGGCCTCGCGATAGCTCAACCTGTCCAGTTTCGTCACGTTGTCGAAGAGGCGCGGGTCGCCCGTCAGAACGCCCGGCACGTCCTTCCAGATGACCATCCGCTGCGCGTCGAGGCAATGCGAAAAAATGGCCGCCGAATAGTCCGAGCCTTCGCGCCCGAGCGTCGTCGTGCGGTTTTCGGTCGTCGAGCCGATAAAGCCCTGCGTCAAAACGAAGCCGCTGTTTTTGAGCGCGGGCGCAAGGTTTTTTTGGACGTTTTCTTTTGTTTTGTCCCAATTGACCCAGCCTTCGCGCCAAGTTTCGTCGGTAAAAATCAGGTCGCGGGCATCGATCCAGCCGGTTTTAAGGCCTGTTTTTTCGAGATATGCGGCCACGATACGGCTCGAAACCAGTTCGCCGATACACACGATCTGGTCGTACATAAAATCAAAATTGGGGTCGGGCTTTTCATCCAGCACCCATTCCGCTTCCACAAAAATATCATGCACGAGGTCAAAGGCCGGGTCGTTTTTTTCAAAAAGGCCCGCCATGACCTCATAATGCGCGGCCTTGACCTCATCGTAAAATTTGTGCGCCCCGCCCGTTTGCTTCGCGTGGGCGTTGATGACCGCTTCGAGTGCGTTGGTCGTTTTGCCCATCGCCGATACGACGATCACGATGGGTTCGGATTTGAATTTTTGCAAAATACCTGCGACGTTCATCACGCCCGCAGCGTCTTTGATGCTCGCGCCGCCGAATTTGAAAACCTGCATTTTTAATCCCTTTTTTGTTCAACAATGGGCGGCGAAGGTAAAAAACCGGGCTAAAATAACAACGGAGAGGATCGAAACCTCTCCGTTGTTGTTCCCTTTCGGGTTTTATCGCCCGAAAGGGAATAAAGTGAAAAATCAGAGCTTGTTTTTTTCAATCAGGACCAACAATTCGTCTTTATAATTCTTGCCGATCGGCAACAATTTCGGCTTGTCCTTTTCCATGACCTCCACCATGCTGCCTTCTATTGCCAAAACCTTGTCCATCGCCACGATATAAGATCGATGGATGCGCCGGAACTGCGGCGAGGGCAGTTTTTCCTCCAAACTTTTCATCGTTTGCAACGTGATGACCCGCGAATGCGAAAGCCTGATGATCACATAATCCTTCAAGCCCTCAATATAAACGATGTCGTCAAAATTGACCTTGACGAGTTTTTTATCAGCCTTTACAAAGAAAAAATCGAGCCCGTCGGCGCTCGCGCTCACCTCGTCGCGGCGGATCAGGTCCAGTTGTTCGTTGGCCTTGTTGACCGCTTTCATAAAACGCTCCATCGAAATGGGTTTTACTAAATAATCCACAACACATTCATATTCAAATGCATCAATCGCAAAGTTTTTATCTGAAGTTACTAAAATAACTTTTGGCGGATTTTTTATGGTTTGAATGAAATCAAAACCTGTAAAATCAGGCATATGAATGTCTAAAAATAACAAATCAATTTGTTGTTTTTTAAGCATTTCTCCT
>JANOQP010000083.1:0-11998 GCA_031414895.1 Saprospirales bacterium | reverse complement strand
GGTGGCGTGAAACGGGAGCAAAAACGGCGGAATTGGGCGATTATATGATCACCACAAAGGCCGCGAAGGTTACACAAAGTTCTCAAAAATGGCCTTTGTGAAACCTTCGCGGCCTTTGTGGTTGTACTCAAAAACTTCCTTTTTCAAAAGAAAATAACCGAAACCCGCAAATAGGTTTGGCAAACTGCCAAATCTAAATACTTTTGCACCCGCTTTCAAAAAACCACTATTTTTCACTCTTAAACTCTTCTAAAACGACCATGCGTCACTACGAAGTAACCTTCATCGTCGATCCCACTCTGTCAGGCGAAGAAGTAGCAGCGACAGCTCAACGCCATATCAACGCTCTTGCCAGCTACGGCTGCGAGATTGTGGCGATTGATGAAATGGGCCTGCGCCAACTGGCGTACCCCATCAACCGCCGGTCCTCCGGCATCTATTATTGTGTTGAATTTGGGACCGATGTCCCCGATTTCATCAACAAATTTGAACTTGCCATGGTGCGCGACGAAAAAATGTTGCGCTTCCTGACCGTCGCACTTGACAAATATGGTGTCAAGTACAATGACGACAAGCGCAACGGCCGTATCGGCAAAAAGCGCGATTTGGCAATGGCTGTCAAAAATGATGAAACCGAGGGAGTGGTAGATTTGGACGCAAAAGCCTGATCCGACCCGTTCTCAATCCTTATTTTTCAACAAAATAAAAGAAAAAAATCATGGCAACTCGCGAAGATGTCAAGTTTCTCTCAAACCCGAAAGTGGGCATGAAGCGTCAAAAATATTGCCGCTTCCGCAAATTCGGGATCAAGTACATCGACTACAAGGATGAGGTCTTTTTGCTCCAGTTCATCAACGAACAGGGCAAGCTGCTCCCGCGCCGCATCACGGGCAACTCGCTGAAATACCAGCGCCAGGTTGCTTCCGCGATCAAACGCGCCCGGCATTTGGCCATCCTCCCGTATGTGGCCGACTTGATGAAATGATTTCGGAAAATCCGTGAAACGTTGTTTATTGTTTTGAAAAACAAAAACTGCGCTATCGGATGCACCGGATTTTTCCAAATCTTTAAAATAAATTGAACAAGGTGAATATCATTCTTCTTGAAAATATTGAAAAGGTAGGCCTGAAATACGAAGTAGTCACCGTCAAGGCTGGCTATGGCCGCAACTACCTGATCCCGCAGGGCCTCGCCCTGACCGCCAACCGGCAAAACCTCGGCAAGCTCTCCGGCATTAAACGCCAACAGTCCGCCAAGGACAACCTCCTGCTCGATACCTATAAGGTCTGGGCAAGCTCGCTCGAGGGTAAATCCATCCGTTTTGTGGCAAAAGCTGGCGACAGTGGCCGCCTTTTCGGTTCCATCACGAGCAACATGATGGCCGAAAAATTCGCAGAACTGGGCGTCCCGGTCGAGCGCCGGAAGATCATCATGCCCGCCGAGGTCAAACAACTCGGTGCGTACGAAGTGAAACTTGACCTGCATTCGAGCCTCGATGTCCGGGTGCCGTTCGAGGTAGTTTCCGAGTCGGACGACATGGTTTCCGCACGCGCCGCTGCCGCTTCCCCGGTCGCCGAGGGGGTCGAGGCCGCCGCGCCTTTCGCTGTTGAAACGGTCGCCGCTGCTGCTGCTCCGGTCGCAATCGCTGCCGCCGTTGCCGAGCCGTCCGTCATCGAAACGGTGGTCGAAACGGTCTCCGATGCCGCTGAAACGGTCTCCGAAAAAGCATCCGAAATCGCCACAGATATTGCCGAGGCTGCTGCCCCGGTCGTCGAAACGGTTTCCGAAACTGCCGAAACGGTGGTCGAAAAAGCATCCGACATCATCGATGACGTGGCCGAGGCTGCTGCCCCGGTGCTCGAATCGGTCAGCAATTTCTTCTCCGACGCGGTTGATTCCGTTTCTGAAACCATCGCCGACGCGGTTGATTCGGTCAAGGAATCGGCCAGCGATGTTGTCGAGGAAATCAAGGACAAAGAGGAAGAAGCATAAATACTGCTTTCAAAAATGGCATAAAAAAAAGCCCCGGCTCGAACTCGAACCGGGGCTTTTTTATTGACTTAAATTATTGATTATCAACGATTTAGATAATTTCAACAGTCATGCCCTCGGCGGCGTGGGTATTCCCGGTCTTCTCATCTTTCACCCGCACATCGAGGATGACGAGGCGGCTCCCGGGGCGCTCGCGGCTAATCATCGTCTGCATTTCCGCAGGAATCTGGTTGCCACGGATCGGGGCGCGGGAGACCATTTTGCCGTCGGGTCGGATGATTTGAATCTCAAACGCGACGACCGTTTGGCCAGCATCCACGATGTCAAGTTGCTGGATCGTCTTCAAATCTTCGGCCTTCATCTGGCCGCTTTTTGTGAGCGAACCGAGCTTGATGACCGGGGCGGATTGCGCCGAAACAGCGGCCACGATTACGAAAAATGCGCAGGCGGCGAGGAACAATTTTTTCATATCCTGATAAAGTTTTTGTGTGTGAATCAAATTTTGGCCGTTTGGTCGGGGACAAAAATGGCTATTTTTTTGGGAAACAAAACACGCTTTTTTCAACGTTTAATTTCCGTTCAGCAATTTCTTCCGAACCAACCTTTTGAGCCGGCAAATCACCATTTCGCTGCTTTAAGGCAAAAAGGGTGAAGCCTAATTTTTGACTTTTACCTTTTTACTTTTGCCTTTAAAAAAATATGCCCTGCCCGCACCTCCAGTTTTTTTCGGACGAGATCAAAGACCGTGGCATCGCCGAGCTGCGTCGGAATGTCCCGTTTTGCGGCTGGGGTGAATGGGTCTTTTATGATTGCCGGTTTGATTTGAAAAAAATCCGGGCCAACCGCCAGTTTTCGCCCTGCGTCGAGAATGTCGAGAAAGTGCTCGGTTGTTGGCCAGTGCAGGCGTTGGAATGCTCGGTTTGCGGCGTGGCGGTGGCCTGTATTTTTGACAATGAAATGGCGCAAATGGTGGTCGAGTAAAATTTGTTGCCCAAAAATTCCGTCCTTTCGAGCAAATTTTTTCGATGAAAGAAATCCTGCTCGCGCTCGTCCTCGCCCTTTTCGCGGCGCCAATTTTCGCCCAAAAAAAGCCACTCACCTATTTTCTCCCCGACATAAAATACGACCCGGCCATCCCGTCGCCGGAGCAGTTTTTAGGCTTCCAAATTGGCGAATGGCATATTTCGCACGACCAAATTGTGGCCTATTTGCGCGAGCTTGACCGCACGAGCGACCGGATTTCGATGGAAATTTACGGCCATTCGCACGAGCGCAGGCCGATGCTCTTGCTGACCGTCACCGCGCCCGAAAATCAATCCAACTTGTTGAAAATCAAGGACTTGCACCGCTCGCTCAGCGACGCTGCGCAGTCCGAAAAAGTGGATTTGGCCCAAATCCCGGTCGTCATTTATCAAGGTTTTTCCATCCACGGCAACGAACCGAGCGGGGCGAACGCCGGGCTTTTGTACGCCTATTACCTCGCTGCCGCGCAGGGGCCAGAAATCGAGTCGATGCTCAAAAAAACGGTCATCCTCCTCGATCCGTGCTTCAACCCCGACGGCACGCAGCGGTTCTCGACTTGGGTGAACGCGGCGCGCTCGACCAACCTTGTGAGCGACCCGGCCGGCCGCGAGTTCAACGAGCCGTGGCCGCGCGGGCGGTTCAACCACTATCTTTTTGACCTCAACCGCGATTGGCTCGTCGCGCAGCAACCGGAATCGGTGGGGCGTGTCAAAATTTTTCAGGATTGGCTGCCGAACATCCTGACCGACCACCACGAAATGGGGTCGAACAGCACGTTTTTTTTCCAGCCGGGCGTTCCGAGCCGGATCAACCCGCTCACGCCGCCAGAAAACCTCGAAATGACCCGCAAGATCGGCAATTGGCACGCCCGGGCCCTCGATGCCATTGGTTCGCTCTATTTCACGGAGGAAAATTTTGACGATTTTTACTACGGAAAAGGCTCGACCTACCCCGACGTGAACGGCTCCATCGGCATCCTTTTCGAGCAAGCGAGCGCGCGCGGCCATGCGCAGGAAACCGAAAACGGCCTGCTCACGTTCCCTTTCGCCATCCGAAACCAGGTGACCTGTGCGCTCTCGACTTTTCGTGCGGCGAACGAACTCCGCCCGGAACTCAATCAATACCTGCGCGATTTTTACCAAAAAAGCAGCCGCGAGGCCGCTGCCGACCCAACGAAGGCCATCGTTTTTGGCGAAAAAACGGACGCCGCCCGATGCTCCATTTTCGTGGAAATGTTGCTCCGCCACCGCATCGAGGTTTTTGGGTTGAAAGAAAAAATGACCGCCGACGGGCAAATTTTTGAGCCGGGCAAGGCTTTCGTCGTGCCGATGAACCAGCCCAAATACAAGCTCATCCGGGGCATTTTTGACCGCCAAACGAGTTTCACGGACTCGCTTTTTTACGATATTTCGGCTTGGACACTGCCCCTCGCGTTCAACCTCGACGTGGCCAATTTGACCAAAACGGGCAACTTATTGGGCCAAAAACTCGAAAAAGCCCCCGAAACCATCGGAAAGATTGAGGGCGGTGAAAACAGCTACGCATGGCTTTTTCGTTGGGACGGCTATTTCGCGCCCGCGCTCGTGAACAAACTTTTGTCCGAAAATGTGCAGGTCAAAGTCGGGACGCGCCCCTTTTCGCTCGGCGGGCAAGACTGGGATTTCGGCACGATGGTCGTCCCCGTCGCCGGGCAGACGAAGAACCCGACCGACCTTTATTGGCTCCTAAAAAAACAGGCCGCCGAATGGGGCATCGATATTTTCGGCGCACAAACCGGGCTGACCGACAACGGCATCGACCTCGGCAGCCAAAATTTCATCGTTTTGAAACGCCCAAAAGTGGCCATCCTCGCGGGCGATGGCGTGCAGGCGACCGACGCGGGCGAGGCCTGGCACCAGCTCGACACGCGCTGGGCGATGCCCCCGGTGATGCTCGATTTGGCCAATTCCGCTTTTTTGAAAAATGAAAAATACTCGGTCGCTGTGATGCCCGACGGCAATTTCGGCAGCCTTCCTGCCGACCGCATCCGCGAATTTTTGACGAACGGCGGCACGATCGTGGCCTGGGGCGGCGCACTTAAATGGTTGAAAACCAATGGGTTGGCGCAAATTGACTTCCGCCCCGTGAAAAAAACCGGCCCAAAAACCCAGCGTCCATACGACCACCTCGACCTCGACGGCGGCGCGACGGCGATGAACGGATCCATTTTCGAGGCCGAGATCGACCGCTCGCACCCGCTCGGTTTTGGCTTTGCAAAAACGCGGCTGCCGATGTTTTTGAGCGACACCTTATTTATGGAAATCGGGCAAAACCCATACGCGACGCCCATCGTTTTGACCAAAAAACCGTTGCTGGCGGGCTATCTCCACCCGACCTCCGAAAAAGTGGTCGGCGGCTCGGCGGGCGCGATTGTCTGCGGGGTCGGAAAAGGAAAAATCATCTGCCTCGCGGGCGACCCGAACTTTCGGGCATTTTGGCTCGGAACGAACCGGCTGTTCGCGAACGCGGTGTTTTTTGGGCAGATCGTTCAGAACGAGGCGGCGGAACGGGCGCGGCGGAAGGATTGAAATTGTTGGCGGCGACGCCAACAATGGCCTGAAAATCAAGCCGCCAAAAGTTTCGGAATGATGACCTTCAAATCGGAAAGGCAGTTGAAAATCTGCACAAAATCATCCTCCTGCGTCGAATCATAGGCGCGGCTGACCGAATATTCCTTTTCAAAAAGCACGACAAAAAACCAGCTCCGACCGCTCACATAGCTGCCGTAAATGGGGATGTTCTTCTCGTTTTTGGCCTGTGCGACGACCATCGAGACCAAAAGTTGGCCGAGCGGGTCGTTGTCGCGGCGGTTTTCCTGTTTGTATTCGTGGAGGCAAAAAAACGGTTGCTTCGGGTTTTGCCGCCCGCGGGCCAACAGGAACTCGACCCGACCGGACGCTTCGATGCCAATTTCCTCAAATTTTTGCGACAGCGGCCGCTGCGTAAAACCTTTGTACGTCTCGATTTCGTAGCCAACCAATGCCACAAGCGGGCCGATAAAGAAAAACTTGAGCTCGTCTTCGTTCCAAACATCCGCATTTTCTTGAATTTGAAATCGGAGCGAATCCATGACCAATTTTTGCAATTCGGAACGTTCGTGCTTTTGGTCGAGCCATTCGCTCAAAAGTTTGAACTCCTTTCGGTTTCGGGTCAGGCCAAAAGCCTCCTCGACCTCCTCAAAATTCCAGGTATCAAAATTTTTCTTTTTCATTTTTGACCAAAATTTGGTACAAAATTACATTTTTTGAGGCCCAAAACGAACCGACGGGCTGCAATTTTTCGGATGCCCCTTTTTCGCTCCGCCAAAAAATATTTTCAAAAAAAAACTTCCATATTTAGAAGCAAATTCAAAACTTGCACTACGTTTATTCCGCCCAACCGACCGCTTGTTTCGCATAAATTTTTGGAAGGGTATGATTGTCAAAATCGCATTTCCGTCAATCGAGAAGCACTCGCTCCGCGCCATTTGCGCGGTCGGGTGCTTTTTAATTTGAACCAAAAATGGAGCGAACGGGATTCCGAACCATTTTTTCACCACCTAAATCTGTCCGCAAAATGGGAGCTTTTGAAACAAAATTCATCCGCAACGTCGTCCTGCTCGGCCACTCGGGGTCGGGCAAGACCACACTCACCGAGTCCATGCTTTTCGAGGCCAAGGCCATCAACCGCCGCGGCTCGGTGCTGGACAAAACGACCACTTCCGACTACACGGCACTCGAACAACAGCGCGGCTCGTCCATTTTTTCGACCCTCGAACACGTCACTTGGAAGGACACGAAGCTCAATATTATCGATGCGCCCGGCGCCGACGATTTCGCGGGCGAGGTCGTTTGCGCGATGAAAGTAGCGGACACAGCCATCGTTTTGCTCAATTCGAGGGCCGGCGTTGAGGTCGGATCGGAGCTGGTTTGGGAATATGTGGAGAAATTCCGGACGCCCGCTTTTTTCGTCATCAATCAGTGCGACCACGAAAAATCGGATTTTGACATGACCCTCGAGCAGGCCAAATCGCGCTTCGGCGCACGGGTCTTGCCCATCCAATATCCGCTCAATCAGGGCCCCGGTTTCAACAAGATCATCGATGCGCTGCGGATGGTGATGTACGTTTTTTCCAACGACGGCGGTAAGCCGAAAAAAGAACCGATTCCCGCCGACGAAATGGCGAAGGCGCAGGCGATGCACGATGTTTTGGTCGAGGCCGCCGCCGAAAACGACGAAAGTTTGATGGAAAAATTCTTTGAGGAGGGCAATTTGAGCGAGGACGAACTCGCCAAGGGCCTCTCCATCGGCCTCGCGCACCAACAGTTTTTCCCCGTTTTTTGTGCTTCCGCGAACAAGAACATGGGGTCGGGTCGCATCATGGGCTTCATCCACGACATCTGCCCAAGCCCCGCCGACCGGCCCGCCGCCGAGCTTGAGGGCGGCGGCGCGAAGCCCTGCGAATCAGGCGCGAAACCGACCGTTTTCATTTGGAAAACCGTCAACGAGCCGCGCGTCGGGGTGCTTTCTTATTTTAAAATTTACTCTGGGACGCTCCGTTCGGGCGATGAACTGGTCAATGCGGCGAACGGTTCGGCAGAGCGTTTTGCGCAACTTTATATCACCGAGGGCCGAAATCGCGAACAAATCGAGGAGATGAAAGCGGGGGATATTGGCTGCACGGTCAAGCTCAAAAGTTCGCACACCAACCAAACCTTGAGCCCAAAGGGCAGCGATATCCAGATAAAAAAGATAGAATTTCCCGGTTCGCGCATCCGCGTGGCCGTCCATCCGCCGGGCAAAAACGACATGGAAAAATTGGCGCGCGCCCTCCATTCCATCCAAGAAGAGGACCCGACGGTCATTTTGGAGCATTCGCCGGAGCTAAAACAGATGATTTTGCACGCACAGGGCGAACTCCATCTCGAAATCGTGCGGCAAAAAGCGAAGGACAATTTTGATGTCGAAATGGTCTTTGAAAAACCGCGCATCCCATACCGCGAGACGATCACGAAACGCGCCGACAAGGATTATCGCCACAAAAAGCAATCGGGCGGTGCCGGCCAATTCGCCGAACTTCACATGCGCATCGAGCCGTGGTACGCTGGGATGCCCGCGCCCGCCGAGCTGAACGTCCGCAGCACCGAGGAGGAAGATTTGCCGTGGGGCGGAAAATTCGTCTTTTGCTGGGCCATCGTCGGCGGCACGATCGATTCGCGTTTTATGACGGCCATCAAAAAGGGGATCCATCAAAAATTGGAGAGCGGCCCGGTGACCGGTTCGGCCTGCCGCGACGTGCGCGTATCGATTTTTGACGGAAAAATGCACGCCGTCGATTCAAACGACATGGCCTTCCAGATCGCGGGGATGCAGGCGTTCAAAGAGGCGTTCCACATGGCCGCGCCACAAGTGATGGAGCCGATCTACGACCTCGAAGTGATGTGCAGCGGCGACGTGATGGGCGACGTGATGGGCGACCTCCAAACGCGCCGCGCCGTCATCATGGGCATGGACGCGGACGGGCATTATCAAATCGTGAAGGCCCGTGTGCCGCTCGCCGAGCTCTACAAATATTCGTCCGCGCTGCGGGCCCTGACGCAAGGGAAGGCCAAGTTTTCCATGGATTTTGCGGAATATTCGCCCGTTTCGATGGATATTCAAAAGCGGTTGGCCGACGAACATTTGAAGGAAGTGGAGTTGGAGGCGGCGCACCATCATTGATTATCGAGATTTTCGCGCAGATTTTAACCGCAGATTTTACACAGATTTTTTTTGAAAATGGCTTCCTCAAAAAAATCTGCGTAAAATCTGCGGTTAAAATCTGTGAAAACCTGCGCGAAACAAAACCGTTCAGACAACCAGTTTCCACCGCCTTTTCATCATAAAAACGGCGAGTAAAAAAGGCAAAACGGGCAGCCAAAAACCGGTCGGCAAAAGCCGCAACAAAACCATGTTCACAAAAAAAACAGTTGCCCAGAGACCGAGGTAATCGAACCTTTTTTTGGCAAAAACAATCAAAAAGATAAAGAATCCGTGCAAAACCAGTGCGGTTTTGGGGACCCAGCCGAGTTCGGTCGCCCAAAGCCCGATGATTGGTTTTGCAAAAAACAGCCCGCCGCCGACCATCAGGAAAAGGAAGACCGACCGCCAAAAAATGTTCACGTCCGGCGCACAATCGAATCCGGAAGCGGGCGACGAACTGCCCGCGATCAGCCTCCGGTTGAAGGTGATCAATTGATAAAATTGGTAAAGCACCCACCGAAAAATGCGCGTGCCGAAAAGCGGTCTGAAAACGGGCATTTTGTTGCCCAAGATCAGAAATAGCGCGTCGAGGCCATAATGCGTTTTTCCCGTCACGGTGTCGTAAAGTGGGATCTCGTGGCGGGCGCGGTCGAGGTCGATATTGGCGAGCATTTCGGGCGGCGCATCGGTGAAGCCCGTCCGTTTTTCGAGCCAGCCGAGCTTGACGAAACCCGCCGTGTAGGCTTTGCAGAGCGGGCAAACGTCGTCGTAGATGATGACTTTATTTTCGAGCGTTTCCATGATTTTCTTGGTTTAAATGTGTGGTGAAATCCTATTTTTCAACAAATCCAGTTGGGAAAAGTTTGGAAAAAACGTCGCCATTTTGACCAAAACCGCCCCGTTTTACCAACCTTTTAACACCGAAAAACAACTCCCCGCGCCGCCCGCCGGATACCTTTGCGCACCCGCCCGAAAACGCGGGCTTGATATGAAAAAACAGTTCTTGTTCGTCGCTTTTTTGTTGGCACCGGGCTTTTTGTTTTCACAAAATGACGGTTCGGGCAGGCCAAGTTCGGGCGAAAAACCCGCCGCCGGACGACCGGGCGGCAACCGCGAGGGCGGCAATTTTGACCCCAAAAATCTGCCCGCCATCGGCAAGGTTTGGGGCAGTGTGGCCGATTCCTTGACCGGCGAACCTATTCCTTTTGCCACCATCACGCTAAAAAGCCAGCTCGATTCGACCTATTTGACGGGCGGCGTGACAGACGAAAAAGGCCGTTTCAGCATCTCCGACATCCGGTTGGGCAGCTATAAAATGTCGGTTGATTTTATCGGTTTTGAAAAAACGGAACGGAAAATCCGGCTCAACCAACGGTCGGGCGCGGAGCAAAACCTCGGCACCATCCGCCTTTTATCGTCAGGCGTGGAACTGGCGACCGCCGAGGTCGTTGCCGATAAACCGTTGATAATCAACGCGATAGATAGAAAAATTTTCAACGTTGAAAAATTGATGACCGCCGCGGGCGGCTCGGCGACGGACGTAATGCGACAGGTCCCGCTCATCCAGGTCGATTTGGACGGCAACCTTTCGATGCGCGGCTCCGACAATTTGACCGTCCTCATCGATGGGCGACCGAGCGGACTGACGGGCGCGGGGCGAAAGGCGCTTTTGGAAAATTTGCCCGCATCGAGCATCGAATCCATCGAGATCATCACGAACCCGTCGGCCAAATTTGACCCGGACGGAACAAGCGGCATCGTCAATATCATCCTCAAAAAAAACAAGCTCGCCGGGACGAGCGGCTCCGTGCAATTTGGCATCGGGACCCGCGAAAAATACAACGCGGGCGGGCAGGCCAATTTTCGGAAAAACCGCTGGAACACCTTCCTAAATTATAGTTTCAAATACGAAAACAACGACTCGCGGGGCAGTTCGCTGCGCGAAAATTTCGAATCGACGGGTGCGCGACGGAGCATTTTTGACCAAAAAAACAACGGCGAAAACCGGTCGCTCAACAATTTCGTCAAGCTCGGCGCGGACTATAATATCAATCCCAAAACAGTCGTCGGCATCAGCGCGACGCTCGGCAAAAACCACCGAGAGGAGGATGAAAATTTGCGCGCGAAAATCTTTTTTGGCGACCAGACCCTCAAAAACACGAGCAGCCGGACGACCGACCAAAACGGAAATTCCACCAACACCGACCTCAACCTGAACCTAAAACACGAGTTCAAAGAGCGCGGCCATTCGCTCGCTTTTGATGTTTTGAACGCCCGGAACAATGGTTTGAACGCCCGCGATTTTATCAACCAAAACCTCGCGCCCGATGGTGAAACCCCGATTGGCGACCCTTTTTTGCAAAAAACGGCGAACGACAACGAGTTTCAATTGACGACCGCGCAGGTTGATTATACCCGGCCTTTCGTGGGGCAAAAAGGGAAATTCGAGGCGGGCGCAAAGTCCAGTTTCCGGCGCGTGGACACCAATTTTGATGCCTTCGATTTTGATGAGACGACGGGCAATTTTGTGGACGACCCGACCCGCTCGAACCGCTTTCTTTTTGACGAAAATATTTACGCGGCCTATATAAATGTGAACCGAAAATTCGGCCGGTTCGGTGCGCAGGCAGGGCTTCGTGCCGAAAAAGCGGAGACTTTGAGCCGCCTGATCGATTCGGAAGAATCCTTTCCGAACGATTATGAGAGCCTTTTTCCGAGCCTCTTTTTCACCTACGACCTCGCGCCGCAGCGGAGCATCGGCCTCAATTATTCGAAGCGCATCAACCGCCCCTCGACCGAGGCGCTCAACCCGTTCGCCGACCTGTCGGACACGCTCAACCTGTTTCACGGCAACCCGTTTTTGAGGCCCGAATACATCCATTCGTTCGAGTTGAGCAGCCAGTTTTTTTTGGGGAAATTCAATTTTGTGCCGATGCTCTATTTCCGGCGGACGCTCGACGGCATCAGCCGTTTCCAGTTTATTGACCCCGTTTCGGGCGTTGCGCAAGGCACACAGGTGAACATCGACAGCCAAAACGCCTGGGGCTACGACCTCGTTTTGAACGGCAGCATCTTCAAATGGTGGTCGCTTTCGGCCTCCACGAACGGGTCGTACAGCACCTTCAACGCCGAAAACTTGGGGGACTCCATCACCAATAAATCGGCCTTTCGGATGTGGAACCGCATGGCCTCGAACTGGTCGCTGCCCCGAAATTGGGACATC
>JANOQP010000082.1:0-2370 GCA_031414895.1 Saprospirales bacterium | reverse complement strand
GGTTGGTAAAAATCAGGTTAAAACTTCTTTTGGGCAAGTTAATCTTGGTTAAAAACCGTTTCGGCAGCGCGTCAAATTTTAGCACAACTCATTGATTGTGCGCGATTTATGCTTTTTCGGACAAAAAACCGCGCCGGCCCGCCCGCAACAACTGCCGCGCCCGCCCGTCTTAATTTCGCCCGACTTTGGGGAAAAAAATAATTTCGCACCAAATTTCCGGCAAACCGCGCCCCGCAAGACCGGGGGCATTTATTTCACAAAAAATTTGAAACCACCATGTTTAAAAAAATCAGTTTCGCCCTCGTCCTCGCGGCCCTCACGACGGCCAGCTCCTTTGCCCAGCGCATCGCCTATGTGGACGTGACGGCCATCCTCGAAAGCCTCGCCGATTACCAAAAAGCGCAAGAGGCCCTCGACAAAACGGCCACCCAATGGCGGCAGGACATCGCGCTCGAACAGGACAAGATCAAGGGCCTTTATTCAAAATATCAGGCCGAACAGGTGTTGTTGAGCGAGGAAATGAAAAAAACGCGCGAGGACGAGATCACCGCAAAAGAGAAAGAGGTGCGCGAAATGCAGCGGCAAAAGTTCGGCCCAGAGGGCGCACTTTTCAAAAAACGCGAGGAGCTCGTCAAGCCCATCCAAGACCGGGTCTATGGCTCGATCCAAAAATTTGCCACCGAAAAGGGCTTCGATTTTATCTTCGACAAAGGCTCGGCCAGCGGAATGCTCTTTGCCGACCCAAAATATGACAAAACGGAGGACATCAAAGCGGCCCTCAAAAGGGGATAAGCCGGGTGTTTAATTTAAGCGCGGAATGCGGGACGTGGGAAACCGCGCCCCGCATTCTGTTTTTATGGCATATCATTCTGTTTTTTTTCAAAAAAATTTGGCCGATTGAATCAGCGCAAAGTAACTTTGCATCACAAAGTTCTTTTTTCAAAAAACAGAAATGAACGGATTTATGCGCGAACAATCCTCCGACCCCCGCCAACAACATCTTGAAACGCTCGGCGAGATCCGCAATTTGATGGAGCAAAGCACCCGGTTTTTGAGCCTGAGCGGGCTTTCGGGCGTTTGGGCGGGCGGATGTGCGCTCGTCGGCGCGTTTTTGGCCAAACAACGGCTCGGAGGGACAGCCGAACAAAATTATTCCGAGATCCAAAATCTCCGTGCCGCTGTCCAAAACCCAACCGATTTGGGCGAAACGACCCAATATTTGATCATCGTCGCCATTGGGGTGATGGTCGCGGCCATCCTCGGCGGCGTTTTTTTCACCACCCGAAAAGCAAAAAATCAGGGCAAAAAAGTCTGGAACGCAGCCTCGCGCCGGCTTTTGTTGAGCCTTTTTGTGCCGCTTGCGGTGGGCGGGATTTTCTGTTTGGCCCTGCTTTATCACCAGCTCCCTGCGCTCGTTGCCCCGGCAACCCTCATTTTTTATGGCCTCGGATTGGTCGGCGCGGCAAAATTCACGGTGCGCGATGTCTGGTCGCTCGGCATTTGCGAAGTTGGGCTCGGCCTCGTCGGATGTTTTCGGCCCGGTTTCAGCCTCGAACTTTGGGCCATCGGCTTCGGCCTACTCCATATTATATATGGCGGGTGGATGTGGTGGAAATATGAAAAAGGATAATGCTGGATTGCCCATTCATCATTCATCATTAACCATTCATCATTCATAAAATGGACTTTCTCGCCCAACTCAATTCAGCTTTTGACCACCGGAACAGGCTCGGCATCATGTCGGTCCTGATGGTGAACGAGTGGGTCGAATACAGCACCCTCAAAACGCTGCTCGACCTGACGGACGGCAATTTGGCGAGTCATCTGCGTGCGCTCGAAAACATCGAGTTTGTCGAGATCAAAAAACAGTTCGTTGGCCGCCGCCCGCAGACCACTTACAACGTGACCGAACTGGGCCGTAAAGCGTTTGTTGCACACCTCGATGGGCTGGAAAAACTGCTTTTGAGCCAAAAGTAGACAGACAAAAGCGCAAGTCGACCCGCTATCCCATTTTCTAATTATCCCATTATAAAAGATGAAATTCAAACAGCTCTTCCGCGATGAGCGGCACCTCCAATTGTTTTATCTGCTGTTCGCGGCCTCGGTTTTCGGGACGCTGATGGTGCTTTTCCGGCTGCGCCTAAACATTGACGGCTGGTATTTTCCGGTGACAAAAAATGGCCTCGATTGGCAGCGCGGGCCTATGTTCCTCTTTTTGGTCTGGAACCTGTTTTTGGCGTGGGTGCCCTATTTTTTGGCGCAATTCCTGCGTTTCAGCGAAAAAAAAGGGCGCATTTCGTGGAAATCGGTCGGCCTGCTGGCCGCGTGGCTGCTCTTTTTCCCGAACGCGCCCTACCTCCTCACCGACCT
>JANOQP010000081.1:0-5008 GCA_031414895.1 Saprospirales bacterium | reverse complement strand
GGGCAATTTTGCCGCCAATCCGCGCCGGACGGCCCAGCCTTTTCAACCGAAATTCGACCCGGCAGACTTCAAGCCGAACCACCCCGACGAGGTCGTGCCGGGCGTGAAAATCGTCCATTTGAAGTTCGGCGAGGGCAAGGTGACGGCCATCGAGGGCGCGAAGGACAACCGTGTGGCGACCATTATTTTTGAGGACGATTTCAACACGGAGCGCAAGATCATGCTCAAATTTGCGAAGGTGATGATCGTTTGAGCCATAAATTGCACGAATTGCACAAATAATGAACACCTCAAATTCTTGCAATTTGTGCAATACGAGCCAAAAACAAAAACATGGACGCACTTTTAGAGACCCGCCAGATCATCACCCAAAATTTCGAGATCGAGACGCGCCAACAGCCCGAATCCGAGGCCGAGCTTTTGGAGATTTTGACCAAACAAATCGAATGGATGATGGAATCGCGGACCGAATTTTTGTTCAGCCTACTTTATCGGCACGACGTGGCCGAGGCAAAAATCGTGGCCGCGCTCGCCCCGGAGGCCGTTGAACCGCCGCATATCGGGCTGGCAAAATTGGTTTTGGAACGTCAAAAGGAGCGGATTGAGGCAAAAAAAAGGTTCAAATCGCCGGATTCGGCGGAGTTGGCGGAGTTCAATTGGTGATTGTCTGAACGGTGATTTTTTTGATTTGTATGATTGACCTGATTCAATCAACCAACTTTGTCCAACAATCATGTCAATCATACAAATCAAAAAAATCATAGTTCAGACATCCACCCTCAATCCAAATACCGTTTCACCAGCCCCCCGTAAAAATCGATCCGCCGGTCGCGGAAAAACGGCCAGATCCGGCGCACATCCTCCGTTCGCTGTTTGTCGATCTCGATGACAACATTTTCCTCCTTATTTGGCGAAGCCTGAAAAAGCACCTCGCCCTGTGGCCCGGCCACGAAACTTTGCCCCCAAAACTCGATGCCGCCCGTCACGCCCGTCCAATCTTTTTCATGCCCCACCCTATTTACGGTGACAACGGGCAGCCCGTTGGCGACCGCATGGCCCCGCTGGCTGACGAACCATGCGCCGTGCTGATTTTCTTTTTCTTTTTTGGAATCGGTGCTTTCCCAGCCGATCGCGGTCGGATAGATCAATATTTCGGCCCCCGCGAGCGCCATCAAACGGGCAGCTTCGGGGTACCATTGGTCCCAACAGACCAGCACGCCGAGCTTGCCGACGGAGGTCTGGATCGGCTCGAAACCGAGGTCGCCGGGCGTGAAATAGAATTTTTCATAGTAGGCCGGGTCGTCGGGGATGTGCATTTTGCGATATTTCCCGGCCACGCTGCCGTCCTTTTCAAACACGACCGACGTGTTGTGGTACAGTCCGGGGGCGCGTTTTTCAAAAAGCGAGGTGACCAAAACGACCCCAAATTCGCGCGCCGCCGCCGCAAAACGCTCGCTCGACGGCCCCGGGATCGGCTCGGCGAGGTCAAAAAGCGCGGTTTCCTCGGCCTGGCAGAAATAGATGCCGCAATGCAGTTCCTGCAAAACGACGAGCTGCGCACCCTTTTTGGCGCACTCGGCGATGCCCCGGATGCTGCGCTCGATATTGGCGTTCGTGTCGTTTGAACAGGTTTGCTGGACGAGGCCGACGCGGAGTTTTTTCATGGGAATGGTGTTTTTTTGGGGCGAAAATAGCGTCAATTTTCATCGCCGTGCGCACCCAAAAAGAACGCTGGCGGGCCGCCCTTGCGCAGATAAAAATTGCCGTTCGGCAAGATGAAGACCGTGCTGAAACCGGGACAATGGAGCGGGAAAAACATGCTTTCGATGAGGCCATCGGTGTCGGGCCGCCATTTTCCCATTTTTTTGAACCGCCCGAGGTCCGCGCCGGGCCGATGGACAAAAAACCGCGCGACGGGCCTGATTTTTTGGTGCTTAAAAGATTGCCGGGTCGATTTTTCGTACATCGCGACGTACGGTTTTGGCATCGCCGAATTGACGGCATCGAGCTGGTGGTAAAAAACGATGGCCACTTTGTCCAGCCCATGCAGGAACGGCTTGCCGCCGCTTTTCAAAAAAGCGCGTACGTCGGCAAGGCCTTTTTCGGTCAATTTGCCCTCTCCCAAACGCGGTTCGAGGACATTGACCACGACGCTGTCGAGGTCGAACTGCAAAGCGACCAAGAGACCATCGGCTGCCCGGGCTGCCAACTCGAACTCCTGTTTGGAGACCTGTTTTTCGCGGTGGTCAAAATAGGCCTGTGGTTTCAGACCAGGCCCCGGATTGAGGCCGGGAACGGGGCCTGCGCCAAGTTCGTCGAGTGCCTCGATGATCTGGAAGTCGTTGTTCTGCCCTTTGAACTTGATGAACCGCCCGTCGGGCCTGACCACCAAAAAGCTCTCGCAAAGGTAGTGCCGGCTGAAAAATGTGCGCTCGATGATCGCCCCGGGGTCGGGCAGCCAATCGGCGGTCTTGCGGAAATCGCCGAGGCCCTCGCCCTGTTTGACGACAAAAAAAGTGGATACATTGCCCCGGGCGGCGAGTTTTTTGGCGAGGTCCGCGCAGTTTTTTTTCAAATCTCCGGGGGGCATGAACTTGTTGCAGCGGTCGAGCCCCGGGAGGTAGACGATGACCATCATGTTTGCGGGGGGCATGGCGGGGCCGCCCACTTTGGCCAGTCCGTCGCGCATGGCGGTCAAAATACTGGCATCCATTGAGCCGTGGACGAGCCGCCGTTCGATGGCATGGATTGTCGCCGTGTCCGTTTCAATGGTAAGTTTGAAAAAAATGGCGGAGCGGTCGGGCACTTGGTCAAATGCGGCGCGGCCGATCTCTCGGTCTTCCTCGTTGAGGAAAATTTCGCGTTTCGCTTTTTGGGCGCCCAAGAAAACGGGCGCGAAAAGACAGGTGAGCAACAGGGTTTTGACAGAATCCATAAAAATGGTAGGCGGTTTTGGAGCAACAAACATAAAATGGCCCGACAGAAATCCAACGGATTTTATTTCGCCCTTGACTTGGTTTTGGCCGGCCCTTTCTTTCCTTTGCCCAACCTGCCGATTGTCCATTGGAAAACGCAGCAACATTCAATTTCATCAAAATAAAACGCCGTTTTTTATGAACGAAGTGAACAAATCACGCCTTTTCACCGCCGCTTGCATGGCCCTCACAGTCACTTCGATGACCTTCGCCATCCGCGCCGGGATGATCGGGCAGCTCGGCAAGGACTTCAATTTGACCGACACCCAGCTCGGCTGGATCACGGGCATGGCCTTTTTCGGCTTCCCGGTCGCCACGACGCTCGGCGGTTTTTTCGTCGATATCATCGGCATGAAACGCTGGATGTGGCTGGCCTTCGCGGCGCACCTTTTGGGGCTGCTGCTCACGATTTTCGCGGGCGGTTTTTGGACGCTTTTCATTTCGACCTTCCTGATCGGCTTCGCAAATGGCTCCGTCGAGGCCGTCTGCAACCCGCTCGTCGCGTCGATGTACACCGAAAACAAAACGACGATGCTCAACAAGTTCCATGTCTGGTTTCCCGGCGGCATCGTGATCGGCAGCTTGCTGGTCTATTTTATGAACAAAATGGGCATCGGCTGGCAGCCGCAAGTGGCCCTCATCCTGATCCCGACCGTCATTTATGCCTACCTTTTTTGGGGGCAAAGTTTCCCGGCAACGGAGCGCGTCGCGAAAGGTTTTTCAATGTCAGAAATGATTTCCGCCTGCGCGTCGCCGCTGTTTGTTTTTATGGCAATTTGTATGTTTTTTACAGCAAATACGGAGCTTTCGACCACCCAATGGGTCGATAAACTGCTCGGCAACGTCGGCGCGAACCCCATCCTGATCCTGCTTTTGGTCACCGGTTTGATGGCCGTCGGGCGGTATTTCGGCGGGCCGATCATCCACAAACTGAACCCGGCGGGCGTGCTCTGGATGTCGGCGATACTCGCCACCATCGGCATCTATTTGTTGAGCCACACGACGGGCAACATGGTCTACCTCGCTGCGGTCGTCTTCGCGATGGGGGTCTGTTATTTTTGGCCAACGATGCTCGGTTTTGTCAATGAGAACATCCCAAAATCGGGTGCGCTCGGCCTCTCGCTGATGGGCGGCGCGGGGATGTTCGGCAACTGGGCCTACCAGACTTTTTTCATCGGGCCGAAACTTGATTCCGTCAAAACGGGCCTCGCCGCGACGGGCGTGACCGACGCCAACCAACTCGAACTCGCCGCCGGGAACGCTGTTTTGGGCAACCTCAATTTGTTGCCCGTTTTTCTGGTCGTCGCATTCGGCGGGCTTTATTTTTGGATGAAAAATCGGCGGGATTGAATGGTTTCTCGCAGATTTTACGCGGATTTTGGGCCCAGATTTCGCCGATTTTTCCGAGAGATCTGCGCTCTAAATCCGCGTAAAATCTGCGAGAAACATTTTTTTTTATGAAAAACCCCGCCGCAAAAGCTGACCTCATCCGCGCCGAAACCCAAAAACTTGGCTTCGATTTCGTGGGTTTTGCCCGTGCCGAACGGCTCGACGATGCCGCGAAAAACCTCGAAAAATGGCTCAACGCCGGGGCGCATGGCCAGATGTCGTACATGGAAAACCATTTCGAGATGCGGGTGGACCCGCGAAAATTGGTCCCCGGCGCGAAGACCGTGATTTGCCTCGCCCACAGTTATTTCCTCGATGAAAAACAGTCCGACCCCGCCGCGCCGAAGCTCGCATCGTATGCTTTGGGCGAAGATTACCACCATGTCATAAAGGAAAAATTGCGGTCGCTCCTCGATTTTATGCGCCGCGAAATCGGGGAAATCGATGGCCGCTGCTTCGTCGATTCGGCCCCCGTCATGGAGCGCGAATGGGCCCAACGGGCGGGCCTCGGTTGGAACGGCAAGAACACGCTGACCATCCACCCAAAACAAGGCTCCTATTTTTTTTTGGCGGAAATAATCTGCGACCTCGAACTGCCCGCCGACGACCCCATCCGCGACCATTGTGGCACCTGCCGACGCTGC
>JANOQP010000080.1:0-3179 GCA_031414895.1 Saprospirales bacterium | reverse complement strand
TGGCGAGCGCATTCAACAGGCCGATGTCCAACAGGAACAATTTGAACACGTCCATGTCCGCATAAGCGATCAGCGGAACGGTCGGGTTTTCCACCATGCCCACTTTGAGCACCATGCCCGCGTCGGAAAGCCATTGGATGGCCGTCTCAAAATCCTTTGCCCGTGCGCCTTTTTTGATTTGCCCGTACATGAATTTCCGGTTCTCTTTCGCCAGTTGGCCAATCAAGGTATGCCAGACCAACCTGATTTTCGGCACGATTTCGATGGGCGCGTATTTCGCAAAATCGTTTTCGTAGCCCATCAAAATCTTTTCCTGAATGCCCCGGACCTCCCGCAAATCGCCCCGCTGGACATAACTGTCCACCGCCTCTGGCATGCCGCCGATGAAATAGTAGAGCCGCAGCAGCTCCACCAGTTTGTCGTGAAAGACCTCGATTACGGGCCAGTTTCGGGCCTCCAAATGTTCTTTCAGAAGGCCTTGCCCCGCGTTTTCCAAAAACTCGAAAAAACTGAACGGGTACATCCGCAGGAAATCCACTTTGCCAACTGGGAACGAGGTGTTTTTTTGCAACGAAACGCCCAACAGGGAACCTGCCGCGACGATGTAATAATCCGGGGCTTGTTCGCAGAAATATTTCAGGGCGGTCAGCCCTTTTTCCGCCTCCTGTATTTCGTCAAAAATGAGGAGCGTTTTGTCGGGCTGAATTTTGTGGCCGGCCTCGATTTCGATGATGGACAGGATGCGCTTTATGTCAAAATCCGATGCGAACAATGATTTCAGCCGCTCGCTGCCCTCAAAATTGAGATAGACAACCTGCTCAAATTCGTTTTTGCCAAACTCCTTCATCAGCCACGTTTTGCCGACCTGCCTCGCCCCTTGCAAGATCATGGGCTTCCGGTTGGGGGCATTTTTCCAATTGACCAGCGATTCGTAAAGGGCCCTTTTCATTTTTGACATCGAATTTGAAGACGAAATTACATTTTATCAAATGAAAAAATGTGTGGCATCGCATTTTTTAAAATGAAAAAACGGAGCGGCATGGCCAACTCCTCGCTTCTCAGTCCGATGGTCTGGGGCAAATTCAAAAACCAAAATGGGCAAAACCAGATGCGGTGCCGCGCTCCGGATTTGCCCATTTTTAAATAATCAGCAACGATGATGCAAAAGAGGAATAGTACAGGGACCAATTGAAAACACCCCATCGGGCACTCGACATTTTAGAAGTGTTGAGATTGTCCGGCGGGATTTTTTTTGGGGCAGATAAAATTTTTAGAACCTTAACGAACCCCGAAATCCCCGTGCAGCATAGTAAGATTCTGCACCATTGTGATATAAAAAGACGGTACCGTAGCGGTAATCACCAAAGATAGCGCCGCCGAGTTTTCTGATATAGGAAGGTGTTTTCAGCCAACTCGATGTTTTCGTATCGAAATTGCCAAGTTTTTGCAATTCCCGATATTGTTCTTCCGACAAAAGCTCGATGCCCATGTCAGCCGCCCTGTCAATTGCGTTGTCTTCCGGTTTATGTTCTTTCCTCGCTTCCAGGGCGTCGCCATCGTAACAAAGGCTTCTTCGGCCTTTCGGGCTTTCCGCTGAACAATCACAGAAAATATATTCGTCCGTCACTTTATCTTGACCAATAATATCCGGTTCGCCACCCGAACTTTCCATTTCATAGAGCGACCATAGTTTTTCAATGTTCGCTTCCAGCTTTGGTTCCACTTTCGCCCATTCTAGCCCTTTATGACGGGCCATGTTCACCTCAAAACGGGCTTTTAAGGTATTGATAAGTGCTTCACGTTCTGTTGTGGACAATTGCTTTTTCATGCTGTTCTTTGATTGATCGGTTGGAATGGTTTTTATCCGCTTTACTGATAAATAAACGGCTCGGTGATGTATGCCATTGTTCGTAAGTACTTCGTTATTATTAGTTGTAACTATTTAACACATAGGTACAATAGGGCATTTCGCATAGAAAACATAGCCTTTTTGCTTGCAATCATCTATGTGGGCTATGTGAAAACATCTATTGCGCCTATGTGGCAAATAGTTGGTTTTGGTTAAAGGTATGACAATTCTTCTATTATCGGATTCATCATTTTGCAAGGGCCGCACCATTCTGCCCAAAAGTCTACAATGGTCAATTTATCGCTGTCTAGCACTTCCGTTTGAAAGTTGTCATCAGAATATTCGTGTATCATGTTTAATTATTGTTTAGCGGTGTGAAAAAGTGTGCATCGTTTTATTTCTTCAAAGATTAGTGTCGGATACTTTAAACATGCTGGTCAATCAAAACCATTTTCCCATCAGGGTCGGTCAGCATCAAACTGGCAGGGCCGGATGTGGTTTCGTCCGCTTTGGACAGTAGTGCGACGTTATGGCCCTTTAAGTGCCGCTGAATGGCGCGGACATCATCAAACGATTTGATGGCCTGCGCATTTTCATCCCAACCCGGATTGAAGGTGAGGATATTGCCCTCGAACATCCCTTGAAAAAGGCCGATGAACTGGTCAAAAAAAATCAACGCGATAGAACAAACGTGCGGAACACCTCTAATCCGGCAAGTTCTTGTTGAACAAACCGTTCAAAAAGCCGCTCACCCACTTTTTCGCGAAGCGCGGAAATGCCGACATCAATGAGCCGAAACCCATTTGGCACCAAGAAAATATTGTCGAAACGCTCGCCCGGCATGTCGGATGGCCGCCGCAAGTCGCGGTGGGCGAATCCGGCGCGGTGAAGTTGGCGAAGTTCATCTTCGAAGACATCGAGCCATAATTCCCGCTTTTCGTATTCATAGGCGCGAAAATCCATCGGAAAAAGCCGCTCCATGACCAGCATTTCGGTGTCGTCGTTCAATTCATCGAGCCGGACGAAGCGCACGACCAAACCATTTACGCTATTGGCAAACCGCATCTTCTCGGCCTCCGAGCCTATATCGGAGCGGGTATCACCTGAAAAAAGCTTGCCTGCTTCCGTTTCGGACAGCGCGATGACGGTGTTGTTTGCTCCCGATGAAAGTGTTCTTGGATAGCGTTTTTTCATGTGATGAAGGTAGGTTTTATTGCCGATGTTGGCAACCTTGTCAATATTGTTCTTCTATGGTTTTTGTTATTCGTTAGGCTTGGAGTGAACAGATGTTGGCAAGGACCCCGCTCGTGAGGGTCTTTTGACCCGATAC
>JANOQP010000079.1:0-6265 GCA_031414895.1 Saprospirales bacterium | reverse complement strand
AACAAGGCCGAGGAGGCCGACCAAGCTGCTGCCCGCGATGCGGAATTTAAGGCGATCAAGGCTGAATTTGCCAAAAAAACGGGATGGGAAGGCCTCGAACTCCAAACTTTGACCTTTTACAGCGGCGGAAAATTTGCGCTCTACGGCTTCAAAAGGTACACAGACGTGCGCCTCGTGTTCATGCCGGAGCTGCAATTGGGCCTTTTTGGCGGCGAGCCGGACAATTTTTCCTACCCGCGCTATTGCCTCGATATGTCGTTCTACCGGGTCTATGACAACGGCAAACCGCTCGACACGAAGGCCAATTTTTTCAAGTTCAACCCCGACGGCGTGGCCGAGGGAACGACCACTTTTGTTATCGGAAACCCCGGCTCGACGGCCCGCATCCGCACCGTGGCCGACCTCGCTTTTGACCGCGACCTGCAAAATCCGTATGTCCTCCAATTGCTCGCCAACCGCCGCGAGGTGCTGAACGAGGTCTATAAAAAAACACCGTCGGATGCGCTTTTGAACGAGATTTTCGGACTTTCCAATGGCCTCGAAGCCTATCAGGGCCAGCAAAAAGGACTTGAAGACCCCTATATCTGGGCCCGCCGGAAGGCTTTTGAGAAAGAGTTCAAAGCGACCGCCGAGCTGAAGGGCGGCCCCGGCAATTTTGAAAAAAACAAACAACCGCCCCTCAAACTTTGGGACGATATCGCCGTCGTGCGGAAGGAATCGCGCGACAATTTTAAGGCCGTGACCGCCCTAAATGCCAGTGATTTCACCAGCGGACATGGTTTTGCATGGGCCAGCAACCTCGTCAGGTATGCCGAACTCGTCAAAAAAGGCGACTCGAAAGGCGCGGAACAAGCCAAGGCAAGCATCCTCCGCGACCCCGAAGAACTCAACATGGCCATTGACGAAGGCAATCTGATGATGTACCTAAAAGAGGCGCAAGGCTCGCTCGGTAAGGACGACGAATTTATAAAAACCGCCTCGGCCCTCGCCAAAACGGACGACTGGAGGGCCGCCGCCGCCATGTTCACGAAACTGACCAAACTTTACGACAAGGCCGAGCGGCAAAAGCTCCTCGACGGCGGCCCAGATGCCATCGCCGCCTCCTCGGACCCGCTCATCAAGTTGGCCAACATTTCGCGCCCGCGCTTTACCGTCGCCAACGATGCCTCGAAGGCTGCCACGGCACGCCTCACCAGCCTCCGGACGAAATTGGCGCAAAAAATGTTCGAATGCTACGGCACGAACATCCCGCCGGACGCATCGTTCAGCCTCCGCATCAACGACGGACAGGTGAAAAGTTACGTTTATAACGGCACGGAGGCCATTTACAAAACGACTTTTTACGGTATGTACGACCGCCATTTCTCGAACAACAAGCGCGCACCGTGGGACCTGCCCGCCCGCTGGCAAAAACCAAACCCGAAGATGCTCGACCAGCCCCTCGATTTTGTCACCACCAACGACATCATCGGCGGCAATTCCGGCTCGGCAGTCATCAACACAAAGGGCGAGGCCATTGGCCTGATCTTCGACGGCAACCCGGAAAGTTTGCCCGGCAGCTATATTTACGAACCTTCGCGCAACCGCGCCGTCGCCGTCCACGCGGGCGGGATCGTGGCCGCTTTGGAGCATATTTATAAGGCGAAACGGCTGCACAAAGAGCTGATGGGGAAATGATTTTTTATTGAGGCGATGACTTGAAGTCATCGCCTCAATTTTGGATGAAAAATTGCCAACTTGTTGATTATCAATGGGTTGGCAATTTATATTTTAAAATAAATTGTTGTCGAACCGTCCTATTTTTGCCCCAATAAAAACACAAAATCGCCTTTTCCAAAATCCGCAACCAGCCATGACCATCCACTTCGGCCTCGATTTTGACGGCCCCGTTTTCCGGGAAAAGACCGACGAGGCCGCCCCGTTTTTTGGCCCAAAATCGCTCACCCGCTGGCTCGAGACCGCCCTCGGCCTCGGTTCGCGCCCCGAAAACACCGACTACCTCCGCATCGAACTTTTCCGGCAGTCGCTGCAACAGCATTTGCGGCAAAACCCGTTGGCCTTTTTTGCAAAATCATTCGAGGCCGACCGTTTTGCGACCGCGCAACATTTGCTCGATTGGCGCGACGAACTTTTGACCTCCGGTTGGGATTTCGGCCCGATCGATGCCCTGCAAATTGAGGGGATGACTTCAAGTCACCCCCTCAATCACCCGCTTCAACGCCTCGCCGACATTGCCACTGTCGAGTCTTTTTTCCATGAAAAAATAAACGACGCGCAGCTCAACCCGCAGGCTTTTGGATGGGCGGACAGGCTGGCGCAAATCATAAATGCAGCCCCCCCCAGCCCCCCCGGAGGGGGGGAGGAACAATCCCGCACTCCACCACACGGGGAAAAAAGCGGTTTTGACTGGACGCTTGGGGTCGCGACTCCCCCCCTCCGGGGGGGCTTGGGGGGGCTTGAGGTCATTTTCCACGAGCCGATGGATTTGCTCCCGGCAGGCTGGCAACGCCTATTTTTGAAGTTGAAAAAAAACGGCACCGCGGTCGATTTTGTGGAAAACCAATCGCCCGAAAAAGCCGTCGCGGTCATTGATTTTTTGCAAAAAAAACTGAAAAACCCGGCCCGCCCGATTGACCCACCAGCAAAATTGACGGGCAGTTCGGACGGCATCTTTATTTTGAAAACAGAAAGGGAGAGCAGCGCGGCCAGCTTTTTCGCCCAATTTTTGCAAAAAAACCCGACCATTCAGCCCGTTTTCCTCGTCCCGGAACTGTCGCGCAGCCTCGACGACGCTTGCGCCCGCGAGGGCCTGCCGGGCATGGGCATCCTCTCGGCATCGCTCGCCCGCCCGTCGCTGCAGATCCTGAAACTCGCGCCCGCTTTTTTGTGGGAACCGATCGATGTGGCCAAAATGATGGAGTTCGTCACGCTCCCGATCAAGCCGCTCGACGACGGGCTCTCGCTCCTGTTGGCCCGCCTTTTGGCCGAGAAGCCGGGGCTGAACAACGATAAATGGATGGCCGCGACCGCCGGTTTTTTTGAAAATTCGGAAAACCCGGAACTCAAAAAACAGTTCGATTTTTGGTTCAACCGCCGCCGTTACCGCTCGACGGACGACGTGCCGAAGCGCGAGGTTGTCGCCATTTATGAATACCTAAACAATTGGGCATCAACAATTTACGAGGAAACGAGCGGGAAATACCCCTCGCTTTTGGTGCTCGCAGACCAGTCCCGCCGCATCCGTGAACTGCTCGACGCGCTGCCCGATCAACGGCTCGGTTTTTTGGAAATAGAGCGCATCGTCCGCACCATTTATCAGCCCGCTCCGCTCAATGTCGGCTCGGCGGAAGTCGGACATTTTCCGTTTGTCCATCAACCTGGCGCGATCGCGGGCGCGACGGACGACCTCGTTTGGTGGAATTTTTCGCACAACGAACCGGCCCATTTTCCACAGCGATGGACCGCCGAGGAGCGCAGTTTTTTTGAAAAAAAGGGCATCAAATTGGCCACCGCCGAACAGCAAAACCGCCTCAACCGCCTTCGGCAAGTTCAACCCATTTTGCGGACAAAACGTCGGCTGTTTTTTGTTTTTCCCCAAAAAATAGCGGGCGATGACGTGCAGCCGAACGGCCTGATGGGCGACCTCGAAGCAATATTTGGAAAGGATTTTCACCAGTTTCAATACGACCTCGATTCGCCAGAGGACCGGGCGCGACTGGCCCAAAATTTCGCGCTGCCCGGACAGGTTTTTTTGGAAAAAAGTTGGAAAAACCGCCCCGGCGCGTTCGTTGAAATCGCCCGCCCGGAGGCCCTGCGCGAACCGGAATACGAAACACCGACCTCCCTCGAAAGCCTTTTTTATTACCCGTACCAATGGTTTTTGAAAGGAAAAACGCGATTGCGGCCAGCTTCTATTTTGTCCATTTCGGGGGAAAACACGCTTTTGGGAAACCTCGCGCACCGCTTTTTTGAGGATTTGCTGCGCGAAGAATTCCACGAATTTGACCAAAAAACCGTCGAAAACTGGGTCAATCTGGCCGCAAAACAGCTTTTTGAGCGCGAGGGCGCGACGATGCTGCTTTATGGCCGCGAGCCGGAACGCGCCGCTTTTTTGTCCAAGATCCGGCGGTCGGCATGGTCGTTGATTTCCTTGATCAAAGAAAACCATTGGCGCGTCGAGGCGACGGAAAAACAGCTTGACGGCCTTTTTTGCGGCCTGTCCGTTCGCGGAAAGGCCGACCTGATTTTGGCCCGGGGCGAGGAGCGGGCGGTCGTCGATTTGAAGTGGTCGGGCTTCAACCGCCGCCGAGAAATGATCAAGAACCGGGAAGATTTGCAGCTCGTTTTTTATTCAAAATTGACCGAACCCGTCGAAATTTGGGCACACACGGCCTATTTTATTCTCGAAGACGCGAAAATGGTCGCCCGCAACACGGCGGCTTTTTCCCGCGCAACGGCTGTCGAAGAAGGCGGCGACCATGCAGCGGCGGCGCAGGAAATTTTTGAAAAAATGGAAAAAACCTTTGCGTGGCGGATGGCCCAGATCCGCGCCGGGCAGCTGGAGGTCCGGACGAAGGAGGCCGCCGCCGCGCTCGAAGCGCACTACGAAGGGCAGCCGCTTTTTGAGCTTTTGGAAATGCGCGGCGACTCGGCGCGGTACGACGATTTCAGGGTTTTGATTGGGTGACGGCCAGCCATTCGTGAAAGGAAAGTGAAAGACAATTAAGCCGCTGTTAAACAGTTTGCCGCTGCCGAGACCGCGTTACTTTTGCGCCATCTCAACCTTGCTTTTCAACTAAATAGTTACCTAAAATCAATCTATTTTCAATGAAAAATCTCTTTTTGATTGCGCTTTCGCTCATTTCCCTCTCCGTTTTCGCGCAACGCTCACTGCCCGCGACGGACGTAAAAAAGCTCGACGGCTCTACTTTCAACACCGCCGAACTCGCCAAAAAAGGCCACCCGGTCGTCATCAGTTTTTGGGCAACTTGGTGCTCGCCGTGCAAAAAAGAACTCGATGCGATTTCGGAGGTCTATGCAGAATGGCAGGAAAAATACGGCGTCGAGGTGATTGCCGTGACCGTTGACGATGCACGGACAGCCCCAAAAGTCGGCCCGATGGTCAAGCAAAAAGGCTGGACATTCGATATCCTGCTCGACACCAACCAGGATTTTCAACGCGCCCTCGGTTTCGATACCGTGCCGCACAGTTTTTTGATCGACAAAAACGGCAACATCGTTTATGAGCACAACGGATATGTGAGCGGCGACGAGGTTGAATTGGAGGAAGAATTGGCGAAATTGAAGAAATAATCCATTTCAGTTCCGCATCAAAAATGCCGGACAGGGAAACTTGCCCGGCATTTTTTTGGGTTTAAAAATTGAAATTTACGCCCAAAAAATAGTCAAATGAAAATATCCGGCAACATCATCGACCTCCACGCCCGCCGTGTTTTTTATGGCGAAATCACGGTTGAAAACGGGCGAATCAAGCAAATTTTGCCCCAAAAATCCCGAAATTCCTGCCGTTTTATCCTCCCCGGTTTTATCGATGCGCACGTCCATATCGAAAGTTCGATGCTCGTGCCGAGCGAGTTTGCGCGGCTTGCGGTCGTTCACGGCACGGTCGGGACGGTCAGCGACCCGCATGAAATCGCGAATGTTTGCGGCCTCGAAGGTGTCCGCTTTATGCTCGAAAACGGGCGAAAAGTGCCGTTCAAGTTCCATTTTGGTGCGCCGTCGTGTGTCCCGGCGACGGGTTTTGAGACAGCGGGGGCGGTCTTGGATGCAGATGATGTGGCCGGACTTTTGGCGCAGCCCGACCTATTTTACCTTTCGGAAATGATGAACTGGCCGGGCGTTTTGCACGGCGATGTGGAGGTTTTTAAAAAAATAGGGGCGGCAAAAAAAGCAGGAAAACCGGTTGACGGCCACGCGCCCGGACTTCGCGGCGAGCAGGCCGAAACGTATTTTAAAGCTGGAATTACGACCGACCACGAATGTTTTTCCTATGAAGAGGGTCTCGAAAAAGCCCGCCTCGGCGTAAAAATCCTGGTCCGGGAGGGGAGCGCGGCGAAGAATTTTGAGGCTTTGATTGCTTTGCTGCCGCAATTTCCGGCGCAAATGATGTTTTGTTCGGACGATAAACACCCGGATGATTTGATAAAAGGGCATATCAATCAATTGGTTAAAAGGGCGTTGCAAAAGGGCTGTGATTTATTAGATGTCTTAACCGCGGCTTGTATAAACCCTGTTGAACATTATA
>JANOQP010000078.1:0-6025 GCA_031414895.1 Saprospirales bacterium | reverse complement strand
GCGAACGGTTTTTCGTGCAAAAGCACCGACAATTTGTGCCGCCGCGAAACCCGCTCCATCAAATCCATCAACAACTGGTTGTGGTCGACCGCGACGTTGATCTCCTCAAAAATCGGGGCAAGTTCATATTGCGACGGCGCGACCTCGTTGTGCCGCGTCCGAACGGGGATGCCGAGGCGGTGGCACTCCGTTTCGAGGTCGCGCATGAAGGCATAAACGCGCTCCGGGATCGAGCCGAAATAATGGTCTTCGAGCTGTTGGTTTTTCGAGGCCATGCGGCCAACGAGCGTCCGCCCGCACATCGCGAGGTCGGGACGGGCATGAAAAAGGGCCTCGTCGATGACGAAATACTCCTGTTCCCAGCCGAGCGTCGCGCTGACTTTCGTGGCCTCTTTGTCAAAAAACTGGGCGACCGACGTGCCAGCTTTGTCCAAAAGGCTCTGCGAACGGAGCAACGGCAGCTTGAAATCCTGTGCCTCGCCCGAATACGTCACGAAAATGGTCGGGATGCAAAGCGTCTTGCCCTCGCCAACCTCCATCAAAAAAGCAGGGCTCGATGGGTCCCAAACAGTATAGCCACGCGCCTCAAAAGTGCTGCGCAGCCCGCCCGATGGGAACGACGACCCGTCCGGCTCCTGTTGCGCGAGCGCCGAACCGGTGAATTCCTCGACCACGCGCCCGTCGTGCGTCAACGTAAAAAAGGAGTCGTGCTTCTCGGCTGTTTTGCCCGTGAGCGGCTGGAACCAGTGCGCGAAGTGCGTGCAGCCTTTTTCCTGCGCCCATTTTTTCATGCCCTCGGCCACGTCGTCGGCCACGGACCGGTCGAGCTGCGCGCCCATTTGCACGGCGGACTTGACGGCGAGATAGGCTTTTTCGGGGAGGTAATTTTTCATCGATTCATCGCCGAAAACGTTTTCGCCAAAAATATCGGCGATGGTCGGCTGTGCCTCGTTGTCGGCAAAAAAGGGGAGGTTGTCGCCCCGGTTGCTCATGGTTTCGAGGGCGGAAAAACGTGTCTGGCTCATGATATTCAGAATGGTTTGGTAAAAACTGTATGATTACTGGATTTTGCGAATTCAGGCTTTTTCAATGAAACGAATGACAAAAAATCACGCGAACCGATATTTTATTAAACATAGCGACCTTAAATTCGCTACAAAGGTACTTTTTATGAAATTTTTGACCTAATTTTTGAAGAAAATATTTTTCAACAAATTGAACGGGCAGTTCGATGGCTAATGATTTTTTGATTCCGGAAAATCGGACAAAACCACTTACCACGAAGGGGCACGAAGACCCGCACAAAGACCTCTAATTGCAAAATATCATCTCATAGTTGGCTCTGCGCGGCTCTTCGCGTCCCTTCGTGGCGAAAAACTGTTTTTTTTTCAAAGCAACAGAAACCGCCGAAATGTCACCGCAAAAAAGCTCGGCAGATGTACTTTCAACCCCGAAAAAAAATCCTTTTCCATGAAAAAAACAACCATCCGAGCCCTCCCTTTTTTGGCCATTGCCATCGCCCTTTTTTCCTTTTTTAAATGCAAAAATGACGGTAAGAACCCCGCTGCCGCCGACAAATCCACCATCAACGTCCGCCTCGAAACCGACGTGGACGGCCTCAACCCGTTTTTGACGAACAACGCGAACGCAATACAGGTCTATCAAAAAATCTTTTTGACCCTTGCCGATTTTGACCCGGCGACCCTCGAGATCAAACCCGTTTTGATCAAGGAAATGCCCGTCGTCACGCCAATCGACACCGGTGTTTGGAAGGGCGGCTTTCGGTACGATTTCGAGTTTTTGGCCGAGGCAAAGTGGGACAATGGCCAGCCAATCACGGCCTCCGATTATATTTTCACGATGAAAACCATCCTCGTCCCGAAGGTCGCGGCGGGCATTTGGCGGGGCTACGAGGAGTTTTTGGGCGATATCCGGCCCGACCCGGGCAACCCGCGCCGCTTTTCGGTCTTTGCGAAAAAATATTACATGCTCGCCGTCGAGACCCTGACCGGCACGCCCATTTTGCCGGAGGGCATTTATGACCCGACCGGAATCTTGAAAAAATACGCCATCCGCGACCTCCTCGACCCAAAAAAGGCCGCCGAGCTTTCCAACAAAAACCCTGATTTGGCGACGTTCGCCGAGGCCTTCAAATCGTCGCTGCACACCCGCGAGGTGGCCGGTGTGAGCGGCAGCGGGCAGTACAAACTCGATGAAATGGTCACCGGGCAGCGAATCGTTCTTTCAAAAAAGCCCAATTGGTGGGGCGAAAAACTGGCCGCCGAACGCCCAATTTTGGCTGTTTTTCCACAAAAAATCGTCTATAAGCCCGTGACCGACCACCTTGCCGCGCTCACCTTGCTCAAAGACGGTGGCCTTGATGTCATCAAAAACGTGCCGCCCGCGATGTACGACGAACTGAAAAAGGATCCCGCCGCTGCCCGTCTGCAATTTGCCACGCCGGAGCTGATGGAGTACAGTTTCATCATCATCAACACGCGGAAGCCCGCGCTCAAAGACCCAAAAACGCGCCGCGCCCTCGCCGAACTGGTCGACTTCGATGCGGGGCTTTCGACCATCATGCGGGGCTATGCAAAGCGGTCGGTCGGGCCGTTCCATCCGTTGAAACCGTATTTCAACAAAAGCCTCGCGCCGATAAAATTCGACCCAGAGGCCGCAAAAACCAAACTCGCCGAGGCCGGATGGGCCGATTCGGACAAAAACGGCGTGCTCGACAAAATGCTCGGCGGCAAAAAATCGGAGCTTGCCCTCACCTTCCGCGTTTCCCCGAAATCGGAAATGGGCAAGACCGTCGCCCTCCAATTGCAGGAAAACGCCCGAAAAGTCGGGGTAAAGATCGAGCTGGTCCAAAAGGACATGACCGCCATCATCGAGGACATGAAGTCCCGCGATTTCGACCTGGTGGCCATGCGGACGCTCAACTTCCCGCTACTCGACGAGCCTTTCCAAACCTGGCACACCAAAAGCGACACGCCCGACGGCGGCAACCGCAGCGGTTTCGGCTCGGCGGCCAGCGACAAAATTATTGACGAGATCCGCTCGACGCGCGATGTCGCCCGGCGCAACACCTTATATATGGAGCTCCAAAAAATAATCTATGATGAACAGCCCGTCATTTTCATGTTCGTCCCGACCGAGCGGATCGCGATGGCGGGCAAATGGTCGCCGGTGATCTCGATCAACAGACCGGGATTTTTTGAGCAATATTTTAGGTGATGTTTTGCCACAAATTGCACGGATTGCTCGAATTGCCCCATTTCCAAATTTGTGCAATCCGAGCAATTTGTGGCAGCAAAAACTGCTTACAAAGGCGTTTTCGTGCTCACAAAAAAGCCCAATTCCCGCCGCTGGTTGACGCTCACCTCCACCGAGCCGACAATCGAATAGGCCGCCACGAGGTCAAGGCCCAGCCCGCCGCCCCACAAAACTTGGTTGGCCAGCGGGTTTTGCCGCGCATAAAAACGGTCGCGGACATAGCCGAGGTCGTTGTTGAGGGTCAAATAGGCACGGAGCGGCCAGATTTGCAGCCCCCGCAGCGGCATAAAGCGCGAAAAATCCCAGGTTTTGTCATGGATCTTGGCGCGAAGGGCGGTTTTGAGGCGGCCGTACCGCGCCCCATCGACCACATAAAGTTCGTAGCCATGCAAAAAATCGCGCCCGTAGCCGAGGCCGGGATAGTTGAAATACGGGATCTTGTCGGACGTGAGCGCGAGCTTCGTTTTTAGGTCCAGCTCCGTGCTGAAAACCGGGCCGAAGCTGCGCCAAAAAACAGTTTGCAGCGAGGCCGTCGTGAGGTTGAGGTCGCCGTGTTTGCCGCCCGCGCAGCGCAGTTCGGCCTCCTGAAAATTGCCGTGCAGCGGATATGGTTTCGCGTCGCGCAGGTCACGGCGGACATTGGCCATAAATCCAAAATACCGTTGCCGCACCCGGTTTTCGAGGAAAAAATCGCCGTTCAGCTCCTTTCCGACCTCCTCAAAAACGCGGTGGTCGTGAAAAGATGCCTGCAAAGCGTAGGACCAAAAAAGCATGGGCCGCGCCTTCAAAGTCAGCGCAAGTTGCCGCCGATCAAAGCTGAATTTTTCGGGGTCGAAATAAAGTTGGAGCTGGTTGTCGAGGCTCCGATAGGCAATTTCGCGTTTTCGCTGCCAAATAAACTGGCCTTCCAGCCCAAAGATCCGGTCGCGACCTAGCCCTGGCATCTCGTATTTTGCTTCGTAATGGTGCGAATATCCCCAGTTCATTTTCAGGCGGACGCGGTCGTTGCGGCCCAAAAAATTGCGAAAAAAGAGCCACGTCCCAAAATCGAGATAGCGCAAAGACCGGTCGTGGTCGCGCCACCAGACGTTCACGTTCCGGTCGGCAAGCTCAAAAATCGGTTTGAAGGACGACCGCGTCCGCTCCCGCACATTGACCCGGATGCGCACAAGATCGGAGGAATCGGAGGGCGCACCCACCTCCATCGAGACCTCGGAAAAAAGGCCGAGGTTCATCAAAAAAAGTTGGTTGCGGGCGATTATTTTTGAAAATTCCTTTGCCGAAATAGAGTCGCCGACCTCAAAATCGAGGTCGCGCAACATCGTGTTCCGCGCCGTGTGGCGGTTGCCGAAAAACTCGATGCTGCCGATTTTCACGCCTTTTTTTTGCGCAAAAAGGGGCGAGGTGGCGAGCATGATCCCACAAAAAAGGATGAGTAATCGGTTCATTTTTTTTCAAAAAAAACATGGAACGCCCCTCGCCAGGCCCCGCCCGCTGAAAGTTCGACCAGGCCCTCGCCGTTTTGGTGCGCGTTCACGTTGCAACTCATCGGTTCGATGGCGACAGAGGCTCGATGAGGCGGCGTGAAAACCTGAAAAAATGGCCAAACAGCCGCATTTGCGCACATCGTCAAACGGCCTTTTTTCGTGGAAAGTGCAACGGCCCAGGTGCCTTTTTTTGTCGAAAAGAAACAGGTGTCGAGCGATTCGCCGATGAGGTTTTTTTCTTTTTGAAATACATCAAAATCAACTTTTCCGCCCGTCGGGATCATCCGCGAATCAATCATAACCCGCTGACAATCAGTCATTTGCAGCGAAGATACATCGGCTCCGGCATCGCCGATTCGAAAATACGGGTGCCAGCCAAAGCCGACCGGGAGCAGCGTTTTTCCCAAATTTTTGCAATAGAAAGCCGTCGTGAACCGCCCGTTTTTCTTCATCGAAAACACGACATCGAAACGGAAGCGGAACGGAAACGGCGCAAACCCGCCCGTTTCCTCAAAACGCAGCCGGACGCTCGCTTCTTTTTGCCCCACTTTGATTTCAACGACTTCAAAATCGCGTTCCCGGAGATAGCCGTGGATGGCATTCCCGGTGTCGGCGTTGTTGATCGGCCAGTCGAAATTTTGGCCCTGATAAGGCATTTTTCCGTCGAACAAACGGTTCGGGAAGGGCATCAAAACGGCGGATTTCGACCATTTGTAGGTGGCCAGCTCGTCGGGCGTTTGATAGCCATCGAGGGTTTCGAGGCCGCCAAAACGAAGACTTGTGAGCGTCGCTCCGGGCGCGTGCGAGAGGCTGAAACCGTTGCCCGTGGCGGGGTCGGCGAGGTCTATTTTTTCAAATTTGCCGAACGGCGAACGAGATAGGGTGAACATTTTTTACACGTTTTTTATCGGCAAAAATCAGAAATCGTACGTCGTAAATCGTATCTCATAAATAAAAAAAAATCGATAGCGCGACCGCAAACGGGCAAATTTAACCCTGCCACCGCCCCAAAGGTTTAGTTTTGCCACCCGGAAAATTGACCATCCGCCCAAATTTTTATGGAAAAACAGACAAGGCCCGCCCGTTTTTGGCAACTCATCAAACAATCGCTCGCGGGCGGCGAACAGGATTTCACGAAGGGGAGCATCAACTCGGCCATCCTTTTGCTCGCCGTCCCGATGATCCTGGAAATGTCGATGGAGAGCATTTTCGCGGTCGTCGATATTTTTTTCGTTGCAAAAATCGGCCCCGAAGCGGTCGCG
>JANOQP010000077.1:0-7278 GCA_031414895.1 Saprospirales bacterium | reverse complement strand
CGATCTGTGAAAAATCGGGGTTCAACGTGAGGTCGAGGTTGAGCGACCCGGTGACCGCAATTTTGGCATCGAGCCCACCGCCCGGCTTGCCCGACCAATCCTTTTTTTCATTGTAATCCTTTGACAATGAACCACTTGTGTACGGAATGGCCACGATGTTACGGCTCGGTCGGCGCGGCGGTTCGGGCCATTTTAGCGACCCGGTATAGCCCAAATCGAACCCGTTGAGGTTGAGCGGGACGGCCACCCAAGTGCTGTACTCGTACGCGCCGAGGTCGCCCCGGATGAAATTGATGCCCCAATCATTTGCCCCTTCGCCAAACCGGAGGCTGCGGAGCGGGATGGCCATTTCCGCCGTCCAACCGCCGTCCGCCGTCCGTTTTGTCTCCGAAAACCAGACCTGGTCCCAGTTGAAATCCGCGTCCTCGTCGGTCGGGTTTATCAGCCCCTCGCATTGAACACCCGCCGCATTTGCCCCAAAAAGATAACCGTTCGACCGCCGCCCGACCGGGTCGAGGACGACGGCGAACATATCGGAGTCCCAAAAACCGATGTCGCGTTTGAGCGTATTGATGACGTGCCGGCCGTCGGCATCGGCGCATCGGGCGGCCACAAAAAGGTATTGGCCATCGGCGGCGAGCCAAACCTCGGTCTTGTTCGCGGGCTTCCCCTGGTCGGTCGGCCATTTCATTAAAAAATCGGTAGCGACGGGTTTGCCCAACCAGCAATTTTCACCCAAAAGGCCGTCAATTATGATTTTTTCCTCCAAAAAAGGGGGCAAGGCGATGGAAAAATGAGGCCGGATGCTGTCCGCACTTTGCCCCGTTGAAAAAAACGGGAGGCAAAAAAGGGGCACAAACAGCCAATTTGATTTTTTAAAAAAGGCAAAGAGCGGCTGTTTCGCCCAAAAAGTGGGAGTCTCGGAAGGTGGCATATTTCAAAAAATTGGTGGGCGAAATTAGACGATCCGGCGAATACCTTTTTTTGACCATCGCGGCCCCGGACCACGGCAATCCCAATAGTTTTCCAGCTCAAAACTGCCCCACAAGCCCGGCTCGACCGGATGAAATTGTCATCGATTATCCCCCCAATTCCCGCAAGAGGTGCGACCCGCGTTTTGGGTAAAACGCCTTTTCGCCGAACTCGGCAAATTCGCGCTGCATCAGCTCCACGTTTTTTTCGTGGAATTTGCGCTGCAAAAGCGGGAACGGATATTTTTTCAACAAAAAATCGATGTCAAAAGCCTTGCCCGTGCGGATGCTCTCGCGCATCGCATAAATGTAGGCGAGGCCGTCGTTGCGCCGTTCGAGCCAATCTTGGATGCTCGGAGAAAGGTCGCCGTGGCCCGGGACGAGGCGCACGAACCAAGTTTTGTCGTGGATCTTCGCGAATTTTTCGAGCGTCTTTTCGTACTCGAAACTGCTGTGGTAGATGAACGGGAACTCGATATTGCTCAAATAATCGCCCGCGATGCACAGCCCCAGGTGCCAGATGACGCAAACGATGCCGTCCGCCGTGTGGCCGGGCGCGAGATAAAAGGTCATTTTGGTGCCGCCGAGCTTGAAAAGGGTCGCGTCGCGGAAAACCTCGAAGTCCGCTTTTTCGGGAAAAATGACCGGATAGGGGCGATTTACATAATAGTCATGGTCAAATTGATGGATCTGCTGCAAGATTTCGGCCTTCGCCGGGTTTTGCAACATGGCCCGGCTGCAAATGACCTTCGCCCCTGGGAATGCCCCGAAACCGATCACATGGTCGTAATCGGAATGGGTGAAAAGCAGCCAAACGGGTCGCCCGGCGCGGACATTTTCGACAAATTGGCGGATCTCGAGCACCTCGTCGGGCAGCCAATTTGGGTCCACGACCAGCACCATGTCCGCCGTTTGCACGACGGTCGAATTGGTCTGGAAAAGCGCACTTTGGAAAACGGTGACGGCGGGGTCGCGGTAAATGATCTTCAAGTTTGTGGTTTGATTGGTTGTTTTATTCAAAAAATCGGATTTTCCCCCCGGGAATTGGCTAATTTTGCGGCGAAATTCAAAATTATCATCCACAAATTCGGACGGACAAACATAAACTTATTTCAGTTTAATGCCTTTTGGGTTGCCTAAAATTACACGTCGCGGCCACTCAAAATTCTAAACCCGAAACACAAAACTTTAAATAAAGTGGGAAATATCGTCGCCATCGTTGGCCGCCCAAACGTGGGCAAAAGCACCTTATATAATCGGCTCGTCGGCAGTTTCGATGCCATCACCGACGACCAATCGGGCGTGACGCGCGACCGCAAATATGGCTATTGCGAATGGAACGGCAAGCGGTTCTCGGTCATCGACACGGGCGGTTTCGTGCAGGGCTCCGACGATGTTTTCGAGGCCGCCATCCGTACGCAGGTCAGTTTTGCGATCGACGAGGCTGCCGCGATCATCTTTATGGTCGATACCCAAACCGGCATCACCGACCTCGATGAACAGGTGGCGAAGATGCTCCGCCGCGTCAAAAAGCCCGTTTTTTTGGCCGTCAACAAAGTGGACAACAACAAGCAATTGCTCGAAGCGAACGAGTTTTACGGCCTCGGTTTCGAGAACACCTTTTTCATCGCCTCGGTCAGCGGCTCCGGCACCGGCGACCTCCTCGATGCGGTTGTCGAGACCGTCGAAAACGAAGAGCCATTCGAGACCGATCTGCCAAAATTGGCCATCGTTGGCCGCCCGAACGTCGGCAAATCGAGCCTCGTGAACGCCCTCCTCGGCGAGGACCGCAACATCGTCACCGATATCGCCGGGACGACACGCGACCCGATCCACACACATTACAACAAGTTCGGCAAGGAGTTCATCCTGATCGACACGGCCGGGCTGCGCAAAAAGACGAAGGTCAAAGAGGACCTCGAATTTTATTCCGTCATGCGGGCCCTCCGCGTCGTGGAGGAAAGCGATGTTGTCGTGCTTGTTTTGGACGCGACGCAGGGCCTCGAAGCGCAGGACCTCAACATCCTCCGCGTTGCCCAACGGCGGCACAAGGGCATCGTGATCTTGATCAACAAGTGGGATTTGGTGGAAAAAGAGACGAACACGGCCCGCGATTATGAAAAGCATTTCCGCAAGCGCCTCGAACCGTTCGACGACGTGCCGATCATCTTCACCTCGGCGACCGAAAAGATCCGCATCTTTCAGGCCGTCGAATCGGCGATGGACGTTTGGGAACGCCGCCGGATGAGCATCCCGACCTCAAAACTCAACGACTTGATGCTCCCGATCATCGAGGGAACGCCGCCATCGAGCGTCAAGGGCCGCCAAGCGAAGATCAAATACGTCATGCAGATCCCGAAGCACGCCTACCCGGCCTTCATCTTTTTCGTGAACAACCCCAACTATATCCGCGACACCTACAAACAGTTTTTGGAGAACCAATTGCGCAAGCACTTCAATTTTTGCGGCGTGCCGATTGAGATTTTTTGCCGGGAGAAATAATTTTGGGAGCCTATTTTTGCCAATAATTCTTTTTCAAAAATTCACGAGACCATGAAAGCATTGCCGTTTTCAAAAATCAAGGACCTCTTTCCCGACGAATGGGTCTTGCTCGCCGACCCGGAAATGGCGGGCCTGGAGATCTTGGCCGGAATCGTGCTTTTTCACCATAAGGACAAAAAGGAACTCACCATTCAGGGCCGTTCCTTGGTACTTGGTTTTTCAAATTACCGGGTGGTTTTTACGGGGCAATTGCCCGAGGTCCATCGGCTGGGGATTATGCGGAAATTGAAACCGGCCTGATTTTTCATGAAAAAAACAGCGTTCATCCCACCCTCCGATGAAGGTGTGATCTTGGTCGATGCCAAGATCAACGATGCTTTTACGTTGCGGCTTGCGCTCGACACGGCGGCATCGCAAACAACCTTGGACATCAATATTTTGATGATGTTTGGCTTTTCCATCGACCAATCGGTGGGCAAAAGCATGGTCGAAACCTCCAACGGGATCATTTTCGTGGAAAACTACCCATTGAAAACCATCGAGGTTTTGGGCGTTCGAGAGGATGGTTTGACGGTTTCGGCCTACGATTTCATCGCCCACGGGATGGTCCCGGAATATGACGGCGTTCTCGGCCTCGATTTTCTCCGAAAACGGAAATTTTGTATAGATGTGCCTTCCGGGCAAATCACGGTGGAAGATTGATTTACGCAAACCGCGCAAGCACTTCAATTTTTGCGGCGTGCCGATTGAGATTTTTTGCCGGGAGAAATAAAAAAGTGTACGATTCAAAAAAAATGGCGGAGCATCAAGTGCCGCCATTTTTTTTGCCCAAAAACCGACCCGATCCCCTCATTTCCCCGACCATTTTCCCGATTCCCAAACATCAAGCTCCGCCACTTTTTTACCAATAATACCGCCGAGGCGGAAGCCCTCCTCGCAGTCCATCCGAAAATGGACCCCGAGCAGGAGGCGGGAAATGGCGTTCTCTTTTGCCATATCGTGAAAGCTGTGGAAATGGCGCGGCTTGCCCAAAAACTCCTTTCGGCCCTCGTGGCTACGGTCGGTCAGTTCGATCTCGTTGCCAAGGGTTTGTGCGAAAACGGTCGCGGCGGCGTTCCCGAAGGTCGCATGGCCCGATGGGTAGGTTGGGAACGGCGGCGTGTCGTGCAGCGGTTCCCAGTTGCTGGTGATGTTCCTTTTTATATAGGAGGCCGGGCGTTCGAGGTTGTGCTCGTATTTGACGGCCCAACATTTCACGGCGGCATCGTTGAGGGCGAGGCCGAGCTTGAGATAGGTTTCGAGCGCGACGGGAAATTCGGGCGATTTTTTTTCGATTGCCTGAACGGCGATGGACACCCAGCGCGAGGCCGCGCAAAACGAAACGCCCGGAAAATCGTCGCTCCAAAACTCCGCGACCCAGCGGTTTTCATCCGAAACGGGGCGCGAAAGGGCATAAAGTTCCATCGCCTCGGCAAAAAAAGCGGCGCCGCGCTCTTCTGAAAAAGCCTTCGGCGGCATGGCCGAAACCTCCGCCGTTGGCACTGCAAACGTCCGCGCCCTGCCCCAATGCGGCAAAAGGGCGGGCATCGGGTTCTCCCCGGTGGGTTGCCAGCAGCCTTTTTGGGCGGGCGGGGCGTAGTTTTTATCGTAATTAAAAAGGTATGCTTGATGCCCGACCGTATCCGTGCCCGACCATTTGAACATGGCAAGTGCGACCGCCTCGCCAAATTTCCGTGACCTTTCGACCGCATCCGGGTTGGCGCCCAACTGGATTTCGATGGACAATTGGCGCAGTCGCGACCTGCTTTTTTCGGACAAATTGAGCGTACTGTGCGGGAAAAATTGCGCCGCCATCCGCCGATAGCAAGCATCGAGCGCGACGGGCAACACGAAAACATCGCCGCCGCTGCCCCAATCCGGCAGCACGATCCCGGGGCAGAGCATGGCCATCGAGTGCGCATCGGGCAGCGCGGGCCGAGCCGATTCCCAGGCCGCGAGGCCCATGTAGGCATACATTCGCGAACTGACCGGCGGGCGATAGCCTTCGTTGTCCCTGACGAGTTCGAGGAGCGTCATGTTGTGCGTTTTCAGCACGGCCTTGGCTTGGCGGAATTCGGCGGTTTCGTTGGCCGGGGCTTTTTGACAATGGGTGTTGGTGAAAAAAAGCAGGCCAAAAAAAGGCACTGCGCGGGTCAGGTTTTTCAAAAAAACTTTCGCGGGGAACAGCCTTGCCATTTTGAAAAAAAACGTCGGGGCCATGTCCGTTGCCTTGTCGGCTGGTTTTTTCAAAAGGGCAAAACGCGTCTGCACAATGTTCAAAAAAGGCATCCCGGCCATTTTTTCAATGACGGGTTCCGTTTTTTTTGCCGCTGCCGGGCCGTCATTTTTTGGCCTCAAAAATTTTAGCCAAAAGGTCGTCCCCGTTTTCTCCACCGAGGCGACGGTCATTTCGATGCCGTGGAGTTGCATGATGCTCTGCACGAGCGAGAGGCCAATGCCCGAGCCTTTGAGCGAAATGTCCTTCGAGCTCCGGAAGAACGGCTCGAAAATGCGCGGCAGTTCGTCCGCCGGAATGTGCTCGCCCTCGTTGAAAATGGCGATTTCCGGGTGGCCCATTTTGCCAAAACCGATGGAGACCTCTACACGGTTTTTCGCGGAAAACTTGCAACCGTTGTCGAAAAGGTTGAGCAGGGCGGTCCGCAGGAGCGGTTCGTTGCCCTCGATGCAAAGTTGTCCCTCGTCCTCCGGCAGGTCGGTTATTTCTATTAAAACGGTCGCATCGGGGCGGGTTTTCAGCAGCGCGGCGCGAGCCTGGTATAAAAGTTCGTCGAGCCGGACCTCCGAAAATTGGATGCCCTGCGCGTCGGAATTGACCTTCGCGAGCTGCAAAAGTTTGCTCGTCGTGTCCGAAAGCTCCTGCACATCGTCGTGGATGGAGTCGATCACGGAGCCGTATTCCTCCGAAGTCCGGGTCTTCGAACGGGCCAATTGGAGCTGTGCGTCCATCGCGGCGAGCGGGTTTTTCAGTTCGTGCGAAACGTTGGAAATAAAGCTCCTTTGCATCCGAAAAGCGTGCTCGATGCGGTCGAGCAACCGGTTGAACGTGCCGACGAGGTGCGAGATCTCGTCATGCTGGTTGTCCGAACGGAGTCGGCGGCTGAGGTCGGTGGGCAATATTTCGTCCACTTCGCCCACGATGCGCGAGACCGGGCGGAGCGCTTGCCCTGCGTAAAACCAACCGCCCATCGCGACGGCGGCCATAATGAAAAATAGGCTCAAAAGCAGGATGTTGCGCAGCTCGAGCAGCTTTGAATAATCGGGCATATCTTTCGTGGCGACCAAAAACGACTGCCCCGTATTGGTCACGAGCGTGAAGCCGAACACAAAAAAACCGTCCTTTTTCAGCCTGCAACTCCCCAATTTTTGGATCTCGAACATCGTCTCCTCGTCCAAAAAGCCCTCCGAGCGGTTGAGCGAAAAGACACATTGCAGGTTTTTGTCGAAAATCGCGGTGTTCCCCGTCGATGGCAACGCGGGGATCTCGGTCGGCAAGGTGATCGGCGCGAGGTCGTCCTCGTGGTTGAGCACCATTTCGCCGGTCATGCGGGCCTTGCTTTCGAGGAGCGTGAAAAATTCGTCCTCGACATGGCCCTCAAATTGACGGTGGATAAATACGAGCGCGGTCAAAAAAATGCCCGCCGTCAGGAGGAAAAACTGGAGCGTGAGGCGGGTACGGATGTTCATTTTTTTGTTTGAATAATTCAAGTTGCGCGGTGGTCGCTCGTGAGGGTCTGCGACCCGATAC
>JANOQP010000076.1:0-3162 GCA_031414895.1 Saprospirales bacterium | reverse complement strand
GTAGAATCAGGATATTCCAGCTTCAAAAAGTCGTTGTTCCCGTCCCCGTTTGGGCTAAAAGCGTTTGGCAGAAACACGTAGGGCTCCTCGCAGCTTGGGTTCCTGACGACCACCGTGACCTGCCCATTGACCGGGCAACCGTTGTTCCCGGTCGCCGAAACGAAATAGGTCGTCGTTTCCGTCGGCGTCGCGACCGGGTTTCGGATGTCGAGGTCGCTCAATGTTTGGTCGGGCACCCACGACCAATTGCTCGCCCCAAATTGAGAGGACGCAAAAAGTTGGCTCGTTTGCCCGATCAAAATGGTGTCTGGGTCCGCATTGACCATCAAGACGGTGGTCGGTGAGACAAAAACCTTCACCGTGGCCGTGGCCGAACAGGTGTCGTTGCTCACCGTGACCTTGTAGGTCGTGGTCACGTTGGGCGAGGCGGTCGGGTTGTCCGCCGTTGGGTCGCTCAAAAATTGGGCGGGCGACCAGGCGTATTTCCAATCCGACGGCCCGTTCGGGTTCAGTTGGACGGACTGGCCGGCGCAGATCACAAAATCGTTCAGCACCGTCAAATCGGGGATGCTCGGCGAGAAATTTTTGGTAAAAACCTGCGAGCACCCGTTCGCCGAAAACACGGTCAGCGTCACCGAATATTCACCGCTCCCCGTGTTCGGAAAGCGAATAACCGGGTTTTGCGCCGAGCTGGTCAGCGTAAAAAAGAAATTATCGGTCAAAAACCAGTTCCACGAGACAATCGGAAAATTCGGGTCCACGCTCAAATCGGTCGCTTTGACCTCGATCGTGTCGCTCCCGCAACCGCTCGTTTCGAGCGAAAAATTGGGCACGATCGAGCTGTTCGTGATATGGATCGTGCGAAAAAAAGTATCGCGGCAGGGCGTGTTCGGGTCGGCGATCAGCGCAACCGTGTACATCCCCGTGTCCGGGAATGTGTGCGAACCGTTGACCGTGGAGGCCGTGAAATTGAGCAGGGGCCATTGAAAAATCCATTTGAACTTCGTCGCCTGTTGGCTCTGGTTGGAAAAAAAGACCGTTTTTGAGTCGCAAACCACGTCCGGCGCGGTAAAAAATGCCTGCGGCTCGACCACGTTCACCGTCACTTGGGCCTGCGCGGTGCAAAATCCGTTGCCCACATTCACTTGATAAACCGTGCTTTGGTCGGGCGTGCAGACCGGGTTGTCCGCCGTGTTGTCGTCCAAATAAATGCTCGGACTCCAAATATAAGTATACAGCGGGTTGCCCGACGGGTTGATGGAAATCGGCTGGCCCTTGCAAGTGTTGAAAATGCCGCCAACGAAATCGATATTTGGGAACGGCGATGAAAACGTTTTTATCAAAGTGTCCTTGCACCCGTTCGCCGAGGTAGCCACGAGCGTCAATGTCCACAAATCACCGCCGTTAGGCACCTCAAAAATGGGCGTTTTGTCCTGACTGTCGAAACTCAAAACGCCGTTCGAGACCGTCCATGCCCAAGTTGCGACGGCAAAAACGGTGTCGGTCGTCAAATCCGTCACCTCGATCGTCGCCGGGCCATTGCAATCGGTCACCTCAAAATCAAAGCCAGCAGAAATATGGCTGTTTGTCACATGGATCAATTGATAGGCCGTGTCGTCGCAGACCGCGCCCGGCTCGGCGAGCAGCGCGATTTGATAATATCCCGTGTCGGGAAAGGTATAGATCGGCTCGGCGATCGTGTCGGTCGGGCCATTTTGGTTGGGCCAGTCAAAATACCAGACGAAATGCTTCGATTTCGCGCTGCTTTGATTGATAAACTTGATGGTTTTTGAATCGCACAAAACCTCCGGTGCAAAAAACGCGGCCACCGCCTGCCCGCAATCGGCCACATTGTATTGAAAATCGCGCTGTACCCGGGTCAAGAGCACGCCATTTCTATATTCCTCGATGCAAATGGCGACCACGAAATTGCCGATCGAGTTCGGCACGCCAGTTATGAAACCCGTGTTCAGGTCGATGGCCATTGCCGAATCGGCGTTCACCGGGTTGTTCAAAAGGTTGGTCAAATCAAATCCGGCCTCCCAAACGACATCAAGGATCGTGGAAACATCCGGCGGCTGCGGCATTGGGATGGCCGGGTCTGCCCCATTTTGCGGCTGGCAAAGTTTATAAACGATTGAATCCCCATCCACATCAATCGCAGAATGGTCGTAGTCGATCGGGTAATTCACACAAATGGCGATCGGCGGCCAGTTCTTAAAGGTCGGGCTGTTGTTGCACGTCAAAAGCCCCGCCTCGGTGATCTCCGTGATGAAGCTCGCGCCCACATCGAGCGGGTTCACGATGTTTTGGATCAATTTGTTCCGGCAGCAACGTTGATAGACCAATCGATAGCCGCCAGTCTGGAAAGGCAGCGTGACGACACCTTTATAAGTCGTCGTGTGAACACAAACATCGGGCGGCGCAGCGAGACAGGGATTGCTCAAAACCACATCGAGCGTGTCGTTCAAAGCAGTCTCGAACGGGATCAGCAGTTCCGAGTGCAGGTTCCAGTCCTTGTCAAAAACGCCGATGCTCGCCGGGTCGTCAAAAAAAGCCAACGGGTTGCCGTTGTAACAATCGCGAAAAACGACCAAAGTCAGCTCGTATTGGTTGTTTCCGAGGCATTTATAGGTAATCTCGCCGCCGATGATGTGTGTGGCGCGGGCCTCTTTCATTTCAAAAAAACAAAAAAAGAGGGGCAGCAGCAGGCGTAAAAATTGCTTCATGGCTTTGTGTTTTTTTGCTAAAAAATCGATGGCGAAATGTAGTCGGAATTCAGGTTCGAGGCCAAAACCAAATGGTCGTTCGACGCAAATTGGCGATAATCATGGTGGTTTTTCGTCTTTGGTTTTGCACTTGGATTTACCGCTTCTCCTTCATCGCCACCTCAAAGACAGCCCTCGCCACCCGCTTCGCGACTTTCACGTCGAGGCTCGCCGGGATGATATAATCGACCGACGGGTTTTTGACGCAAGAGGCGATGGCATAGGCCGCCGCGAGCTTCATGGCCGGCGAGATCGTCTTCGCCCGCGCATCGAGCGCACCGCGAAAAACACCCGGAAAACCTAGCACGTTATTGACCTGGTTCGGCATATCAGAGCGGCCCGTGCCGACAATCGCTGCCCCGCCGAGGTGCGCTTCGGCGGGCATGATCTCGGG
>JANOQP010000075.1:0-6749 GCA_031414895.1 Saprospirales bacterium | reverse complement strand
TTTTGCTTTTTTTGGGCCTTTTTTAAAACCCTCCGCACCCTTCGTGGTCAAACCTTTACTTTGCAAAAAAATCCAGCCATGCGCACCGCCATTTTGCTCACCATTTTTCTCCTATCAAAACCCCTTTTTTCGCAAGATGAGCAAGTCAAAAAAGCACCGCCCCGCGCCGAGGGAGCTGGCCCGTGGCCGCAACTGATCATCCGGGGCGTGACCTTAATAAATGGGAATGGCGCGCCGCCCGTCGGCCCGGTGGATATTGTCTGCGAAAAAAACACCATCAAAAAAATCGCGAACGTCGGCTATCCGGGCCTCCCGATCGACACCGCCCGGCGGCCAAAACTGGCCCCCGGCGGCCACGAACTGAACTGCGAAGGGATGTACTTAATGCCCGGTTTCGTGGATATGCACGGCCATATCGGTGGCGAACAGGCCCCGGACGCGGAATATGTGTTCAAACTTTGGCTCGGCCACGGCATCACGACCATCCGCGACCCGGCCTGCGGCAACGGCCTCGATTGGACGCTCGACCAAAAGGCAAAATCGGCGAAGAACGAGATCACCGCGCCCCGGATCCGGGCATATTCCGTTTTTGGGCAAGATTTTAAGGGCACGATCTCGACGACGGACGAGGCGCGACAATGGGTGCGCGACAACCAAAAACGGGGCGCGGACGGCATCAAATTTTTTGGTGCGAACCCCGACCTCATGGCCGCTGCGCTCGATGAAAACAAAAAACTCGGCCTCCGCTCGGCCTGCCACCATGCGCAAATGGACGTTGCCCGATGGAATGTTTTGAATTCGGCGCGTGCCGGATTGACCACAATGGAACATTGGTACGGTTTGCCAGAGGCACTTTTTGAAAATCAAACTGTCCAAAACTATCCGCTCGACTACAATTACAGCGATGAACAGGACCGTTTCGAGAACGCCGGGAAACTTTGGACACAGGCCGCCGCACCCTTTTCGCCAAAATGGAACGCCGTGATGGACACGCTATTGAAGCTCGGTCTCACGATTGACCCGACCTTTAATATATACGACGCATCCCGCGACCTCCACCGCGCCCGGCGGCTGGAATGGCACGACGAGTACACGTTGCCGAGCCTTTGGCGGTTTTTTATGCCGAACCGGATGTCGCACGGCTCGTATTGGTTCGAATGGGGGACCGAGCAAGAGGTCGATTGGAAAGAAAACTACCGGCTTTGGATGCTTTTCATCAATGAATACAAAAACCGCGGGGGCCGCGTAACCGCCGGATCGGACAACGGTTACATATTTGAGGTTTATGGATTTGGGTACATCCGAGAACTCGAACTTTTGCGCGAAGCTGGTTTTCACCCGCTCGAAGTGGTGCGCTCGGCGACGCTTTTCGGGGCGCTGGCACTCGGCATGGAAAAGGAAATTGGCACGGTCGAAATCGGTAAACTGGCCGATTTTGTCATCGTCGCGGAAAACCCGTTGCAAAATTTCCAGACACTTTATGGCACGGGCGCGGTCAAACTTTCAGATGCAAACGTGCCCGTCCGTGTCGGCGGCGTGACCTGGACGGTGAAAGATGGGATCGTTTATGATGCCAAAAAACTGCTGGCCGACGTGCGCGAGATCGTGCGGAAGGCGAAGGTCGAGGAGGGCGATTTTGAGATCCGGCAGCCGGGGAACTGAAAAAAAGGCTTTGATCACTCGACCATAATTTTCACCACCCTTTCCAAACCATCCCCGCTCAACCGCACAAAATACAGCCCCGCCGAAAGGTCGAAAGGCAGTTCAATATCAAAACTGCCCGCCGGGAAAACCTTCGGCTTCAACGCACCAACTTGCCTTCCCAAACAATCCGAAATGGAAACTTTGACCGAAATGTTTTCGGCAAGGGTCATTTTCAGGTTCACCCGCCCGCTGGTCGGGTTTGGAAAGGCGACGAGATCCGAAAACCGTTTTTCATCGATTGTCCCAACCGTGCAATTGGCCGGAAAATTGGCGCACCAAGTGCGGGCGGCAAGTGTGCAATCGAGCACAAACGGGTTGGGTTTTCCGTCCTGATAGCTGGCGATTTTCCACGTCCGCTCCCATTCGAGGCTGTCCACGGGGTCGAGGTTTTGCCATGCGCAAAGGGTGGCACGCTGCATTTCAAAAAACGCGGGGTCGGCAGCATCGGCCTCGGTTTGGTACATCGTGTAGAAATATAGGACGGCCCGCGCGGTGTTCCCTTTTTGCGCCTCGCGGGGCTCAAAATCGACCGCGCCCTCCTCGCTGTATTGATCGATCGCGGTGATCGGGACGTTGGTTTGCGATTGGCTCTTGAAATACCATTTTTGGGTCTGGTTGTCCGGTACGTCGCCAAAAGGCTGGTTCGCGCGGGCATCATTGACGGCGATCCGCGCCGGGAAAAGGTGGTGCATATCGCTTTTTGCGTTGCCAGATTCGGCCCCCATGCTCTGTGGATAGGTGTGCTCGCAGTTGATTCCGTTGGCGGTCCCGTTCAAATAAAGGTCGTTTGTCGGGTCAGTATTTGGGGTCAAATACAGCCCGTGCCGGGAATAAACGCAAAAAACGGTGTCCCCTTCGAGGTAGATTTTCGAGTACATCGTGTCGCGCGCGGTCGCGTAATCCAGCACGGTTTGCGGTTTGAAATTCGTTTTCACGCTGTCAAAAAGGGTTTGCCCCTGCAAATCCGGGAAAACGGGCTGATAAAATTGAGCATCGGCTTGGCAATAGATCAGCTCGAAAAGCAGGATGGCAAGTGTTTTTTGCATGGCAAATGTTGGATGGATTTTTAAAATTGGCCGGGCAAAACTACCCCAAAAATTCCCGCACAAAAAAACGGATGCCCCCTGCGAACAAAGGGCACCCGTTTTCAAAAATTTGGGCAGAAAAATTTACTGCACTTTCATCAATTTGCTGGTCTGCAAAATGAAACCGTTTTCGTTGACGAGCTTGGCGATGTACATCCCCGATGGGAGGGACGGGCTGTTCCAATCGTATTGGAACTCGCCTTCCGGCACTTTTCCCGAAAAAGCGGTCGTGACCAATTTTCCGTTGAGGTCAAAGATCTCGATCTGTGCCTGTTGCGCGAGGTTCACCTGAAAGGCGAAGGTCACGACGTTCGAGAACGGGTTCGGGAAGGATTTCATGACGATCTGCTTTTGGCCGAGGCCAACGCCGCCGGGGAAAACCTCATCGACCGCCGTATAAATCTGGCCGCCGCACTCGCTCGTGCCGCGATGTGGCTCGGCAACGTACGGGAACACGCCCGTGAACGCCTCGTCGTTGCTCTCAACGCCCGTCGTATAAGTATAGACCCCGAGCAATTGCGGGGTCACAGGGTTGGCGCCGCCCGCCGTGTAATCGTCGTACCAAAGGCCGACCGCTGCCAGCACGATGCCGCCGACCGCCTGCAATTCGATGCGCGTCACGTCGTCCTCCAACCTCCGCCCGTTCGGGAAACCGTCCATGTTCGGGATGTTTTGGAGGGCCGTCGTGGTGTTGTATGCCGGGTCGGTGAGGCCGAGGACGGCCGCTTGGACAAGGCCGAGCGTGCTGAACTTTGGGTCGTTGCGCGGCGTGACCGGGACGGCCATGTTGAGGCGGAGCATATCGCCGCCGTTCGGCAAAAAGTTGTTGATGAACGGTTTGCCGGCGGCCAATGGGTTGCCCGCTTTGCCCGTCGCAAGTTGGTACGGAATCACATTTGGAACGCCCGTGTGGAAAATTGGCCAGAGGTCAACAGAGCGCGGTTTGCCCGCTGCGGGCAGCAAAAGCGTCCCAAAAACTGCATCGTCGAGCGCAGTTCCAGCCAAAGCCGGGTTGCCTTTCAACGAATAAAGCCCGTCTTTTCCGTTCCCAAAATCAAAACCTTGCAGCGAATTGCGCTGGATGCGCAACGGTTTCATCGCCGGGACCGCGCCGCCGAACTGGCTGTCGTCCATGTAAAGGGCCAACTCCGGGTTGTAGAAATATTCGTCCAAGGTCGTCTCCGCGATCTCGTCGTATGGCGTGATCGCGTTCCAAAAATCCTTTTTGCCGATCGGGATGACCGCTTCGTTGGTCAACGGCATTCCGAGGCGCGAAACTTGCACCCAGTTGCCCGAAAACTGCGGGTTGCCCGTCGCCGAAAGTGTCCGCACCGCTTGGCGGCTGGCCGATGCCCACACGCCGATGACGAAATTGCCGTCCAAAATATTTGCCGGGGTCGAGTTCACGCCAGCTTTCAGCAAAGTTGAAATCGGCACTTGGATCGCGATCGTGCTGACATTGAAACAGGCCAGGCCGTCTCGGGGCGAACCCGATTGGCGCGGCGCGTCGCCGAGGTCAAAAATGCCGCCGAGGTCCACAAAAAACGGGTCGTCGCTCGTGCCGCAGAAGATTTTTTCGCCCGTCGATGCCGAGTTGATGGCCGCCGACATGAGGGCCGGATAGGTCGTATTGAGGCCCACGCCCGATTCGATGGAGCGCGGCCCGATGTTTGGCGGCGGCACTGTGCCGTTGGTCACGATGGCCGTGAAACTTGCGCCGCCGTTCATGCTGCGCTCCAAAGTGTAGGTCGTTTTGAGGTTTTGTTTGCCGAGGCGGATATTGAAAAAAGTCGTCGGGTCCTCGTTCACCTGCGAAAAAGTAAAACGATAGACTATCTCGTCGCCCGGCTTCGTCGCGTCGTTGTCCACATGGATCTCGTAGCGGATATTTTGACCAAAAGAATGATAGTTCGGCCCGCCCTGCGGCGATTGCAACGGCACATAAGTGGCGATCAGCGTGACCGTATTTGGGTTGTCGGGACTGCGGAATGCGTACAAATCCACATTGTCGGCGAGCGGGTCGTTCGAGATGAGCGGTGCCTCGCGGTGGCTCGATGCCTGCGCCGAGTTTGCTGCCAAGCCTATGAAAAGGATTGGGAGCAGTTGTTTTTTTATGAAATTCATTGTAAAAAATGATGAATTATGAATGATAAATAGCTTGTCCCGATTTCTCGGGAATGAATTTGCAACGATGAAACATGAATGAGTGATGATGAAATGCGGGAAATCGCGCCATTCATCATTTATCATTCATCATTCATCATTACTTGACCTCCGTCCCGCGCCATGGCGTTGCGACATACGGAAACGCGGCCTTAAACTTGGCATCGTTGCCGTTCACGCCCGTCCGGTACGAAATGACATCGACGAGGTCGGTCGTCACCGGGTTCGGGCCGCCGACGGTATAATCGTCGTACCAAAGCCCGATGGCCGCGAGGGCAACACCAGCGACCGCTTGCAGTTCGATGGCGGTCACGTCGTCCTCCAAACGCCTGCCGTTCGGAAATCCGTCCATGTTTGGGATGGCCTGGATGGTGGTATTTTGGTTAAAAGCTGGGTCGGTCAGGCCGAGGACGGCTGCGTTGAGGAGGCCCATCGTGCTGAACTTCGCGTCGTTGCGCTGCGTCGCCGGGACGGCCATGTTGAGGCGGAGCATATCGCCGCCGTTCGGCAAAAAGTTGTTGATGAACGGTTTCCCGGCAGCCAATGGATTTCCGTTTTTGCCCGTGGCGAGTTGATAGGGCGCGAGGTTTGGCACACCCGTGTGGAAAATTGGCCAGAGGTCGACGGAGCGCGGTTTGTTCGCCGCAGGCAAAAGCAATGTGCCAAAAATGGCATCATCGAGCGCAGTCCCCGCCAAAGCTGGGTTTCCTTTCAGGCCAAAAAGACCGTTTTTGCCGTTGCCAAAATCAAATCCTTGGAGCGAATTGCGCTGGATGCGCAAAGCCGAAAAGGCAGGGACGGCGCCGCCAAATTGGCTGTCGTCCATATAAAGGGCCAGCTCCGGGTTGTAGAAATATTCGTCGAGCGTCGTCTCGCCGATCTCGTCATACGGCGTGAGCCGGTTCCAAAAATCCTTTTGCCCGATCGGGATGACGGCCTCGTTGGTCAGGGGCATCCCCAAACGGGAAACCTGCACCCAACCGCCCGATTGCGTCCCGGGCGTGCCGTTGGTGTTGAGCGTTTCGACCGCGCGGCGACTGGCCGAGGCCCACACGCCGATGACGAAATTGCCATCGAGAATATTGGCCGGGACCGTGTTCACCCCCGATTTGAGGAGCGTCGCAATCGGAACTTGAATCGCAATTGTCGAGACGTTGAACTGCGCGAGCCCATCGCGGCTGGCCCCATTTTGGCGAGGTGCGTCGCCGAGATCGAAAATACCGCCGAGGTCCACATAAAACGGGTCGTCGGATGGCCCGCAATAGACCTTTTCGCCCGATGAAGCGGTCGTGATTGCGGCAGCGATCAGCGATTCATAGTCGGTGTTGAGGCCCGCGCCCGATTCGATGGAACGCGGCCCGATGTTCGGCGGCGGCACGGTGCCGTTGGCCACGATCGTGAAAAAACTGGCCCCGCCGTTGATGCTGCGTTCGAGCGTGTAGGTGGTTTTGAGGTTCTGTTTTCCGAGGCGGATATTGAAAAAAGTGGTCGGGTCCTCGTTCACTTTCGTGAAAGTGGCGCGATAGATGATCTCGTCGCCCGGCTTCGTCGCGTCGTTGTCGATATGGATCTCGTAGCGGATGTTCTCGCCGAACGAATAGTAGTTCGGCCCGCCCTGCGCCGCCTGAAACGGCACAAAACTGGCAATCAAAGTGATCGTGCTCGGGTCGTCGGGACTGCGGAAGGCGTAGAGGTCGGTGTTGTCGGCCAACGGGTCGTTGGCGATCAGGGGGGCTTCGCGGTGCGATGATGCCCAAAGGTTGCCGCAAAGCAAAGCGGTGGCCAAAGCGGGCAGGA
>JANOQP010000074.1:0-1948 GCA_031414895.1 Saprospirales bacterium | reverse complement strand
GTTCAAAATGATCCTGCTTCAACGTTTTTATCGCTGTTCAACAAAAAGGAGATTGAGGAATTGACAATCAATGAGTTGTCCCTAGTATTGGATGGACAATTTTTAAGGCCGGATTGGAAATTGAAAAAAAAAGCTCCAACCCAGATTTACGTATCCTGGGAAGCTAAAAGAGATGAACCGACTGGGATTGGCCTAAAAAAAATCGAAGGCCAGCCCGCCGAAAACGCCGTCCATATCCCCGCCAGCTTTGAATTTGACAACCTCAACCTGTGGTCAAAAGTGGATTTGACCTCAAAACAAGATGAAGTGGAGGAGGTTTTGCAGATCATCGAACCAAGATTGGTGCGTTTAAGCATCGCCAATAAAATCCCGCGGGTCCGGCTGAAAAATGAGGAGGCCCCGCGCCCGCTCAAAAATTTTGGCGAGGGCATGAACCGCCTTTTGACCATCGCGCTCGGCCTCGTGAATGCCGAAAACAAGATCCTTTTGATTGATGAAATCGACTTGGGGCTGCACCATTCGATTCAAGACAAGCTCTGGGAAATCGTTTTTTCGACCGCTAAAAAACTGAACGTTCAGGTTTTCGCGACCACCCACAGCCGCGATTGCGTCGAGGCGTTTTCCACGGTCTCCCAAAATTATGGGGACATGGGCAACTATTTCCGCCTCCAAAAAAACAGGGATTCCGATGGTTTCCGGGCGGTAAATTATGATGCCGAGATGCTCGAATCGGCGGTCGAACAGGAAATGGAGACCCGATAACCGCCCCCCATGAAACAACATATCCTCATCGAAGGCTGCGATGTCCATGTGATCTTGAACCTTTATATCCAAAAAAGGGGCAAAAAACAAGTTTTTGGCTACCCGAAAGACGATGCGAACAAACTGTTCAACGAAAAATTCGTGCTCAATCCAAAAGCACTCGAAGGCAGCAAATCGTCGGTCCTCAAAAGTATCAAGCCAAGCATCGCCATTCCCGATATCGAAAATTTGGCCATTATTTGCGATGCGGACAAACAGTCCGTTCAGGCCGTTTGGCAATCCATTTCGGATAAATTAAAGGAAGCAGGCTATTCAAATTTGCCAAAATCGCCCTCGCCATCCGGCACGATCATCGAAAAACAACCGGAGCTGCCCAAGATTGGCATCTGGGTTTTCCCAAACAATAAGGACGGGGGTGCGGTCGAGACTTTTTTCCAGCAATTGTTCGATGAAAAAGACCCGCTGCTCAATCATGCGAAAACAGCGGTCGGCCAACTTTTCGACCTGAATCTCGCCCGTTTTCCCAAAAAGGACGATCAAAAAGCCATCGTCAGCACTTGGCTCGCATGGCAAAAGCAACCGGGCCGCACCATGGGTGTTGCCCTGCAAAATAGGTGGGTCGAGGCCAAAAACCCGCTGGCCGACCGCTTTTTGGACTGGTTTGAAAAGGTTTTTGAACTTGAAACAGCATAAAGTCGATAGCAGCCCTTTGATTTTGCTTTTGAACTTGCATTTGAATTTTCACAATTTCTCCCCAAACGCCAAATCCCCTGCGTCGCCCAGCCCCGGCACGATGTACGATTTCGCGGTCAGCTCCTCATCGATGGCACCGGCCCAGATTTTTGCCTTCGGGAAACACCTTTTGACGTGCCGGATGCCGAGCGCAGAGCCGATGACCGTGGCAATGTGGACGGTTTTCGGCTCGCCAAAACGGCGCAGTTCTTTCATGGCAACTTCTATCGATGCGCCCGTCGCGAGCATCGGGTCGGCGAGGATCAAAACGGCGCCGGTCAGGTCGGGCGAGGCAACATAATCGAGCTGGATCTCGAAGGTCCCATCTTTGTGGTGCATCCGAAAAGCGGAGATGAAGGCGTTGTCCGCACCGTCGAAAAAGTTGAGCAGCCCCTGATGGAAAGGCAGCCCGGCGCGGAGGATTGTGGCCAAAACCACCCGGTCCTTCGGCATC
>JANOQP010000073.1:0-3297 GCA_031414895.1 Saprospirales bacterium | reverse complement strand
CTGCAAACGGAACGTATCGGGTCGCAGACCCTCGCGAGCGACTTTCGCGCAACTTGAATTAGTTACAAAAAAATTTGCCTTTAAAAATGCCCAAACATATCGTCCTCATCGGCGCCGGGATCATGTCAGCAACGCTCGGTGTTTTGTTGAAAAAACTCGATCCGCGACTGAAAATCACCACCCTCGAACGCCTCGAACGTGTGGCCGCCGAAAGCTCCGACGCGCTCAACAATGCCGGCACGGGGCATTCCGCATTTTGCGAGCTCAATTACACGCCGCAGAAAAAGGACGGATCGGTCGATATTTCAAAGGCCATAAAAATCGCCTCGTCGTTCGAGTTCTCAAAAGAATTTTGGGCGCACCTCGTCCATCAAAAAGAGCTGGCCGCCCCCCGCGATTTCATCCGAAAAGTGCCGCATATCAGCTTTGTTTGGGGTCGCGAAAACGTCGATTTTTTGAAAAAAAGGCACCGCGCACTGACCGATTGCCCGCTTTTCGGGGACATGGTTTTTTCGGAAAGTGCAGCCGAACTGGCCAACTGGATGCCCCTTGTTGTGCAGGGCCGCGACCCGTCCGAACCAGTGGCGGCCACCAAAATGGACATCGGCACCGACGTGGACTTCGGTGAACTGGCCCGGCAGATGTTCCATTTTTTGGAAAACAAAGACGGTGTTTCGCTCCGCCTCGGCCACGAAGTCCGCGAACTTGAAAAGGCAGACGGCGGCCAATGGCGGGTCTCGGCGACCGAAATTTCAACCGAAAACAAACTGGAATTTTTGGCCGATTTCGTGTTCATCGGCGCGGGCGGCGGGGCGTTGCCGCTTTTACAAAACGCCGATATTGAAGAAGCAGAGGGCTACGGCGGTTTCCCGATTTCGGGGCAATGGTTGATCTGCAAAAACCCGGCGGTCATTGCGCGGCACGCGGCGAAGGTCTATGGAAAAGCCTCGGTCGGTGCGCCGCCGATGTCGGTGCCGCATTTGGACACGCGGATAATTGACGGAGAAAAAGCCCTGCTTTTTGGCCCCTTTGCAGGATTTTCGACCAAATTTTTGAAAAACGGCTCGTTTTGGGATATGCCCGAATCCATCGAAATCGAAAATATTTTGCCGATGCTCGCCGCCGGTTGGCAAAACCTGTCGCTCACAAAATACCTGCTCGACCAGGTTCGGCAGTCGCCGGAGGACCGATTTGCCGCACTTTTGGAATATTTTCCGGGGGCAAAAATGGAAGATTGGGGACTCGCAATCGCTGGGCAGCGCGTTCAGGTCATCAAAAAGGACGACAAAAAAGTGGGCATCCTCGAATTTGGGACCGAGCTGGTCTGTGCCGCCGACGGCAGTTTGGCGGCACTTTTGGGCGCATCGCCGGGGGCCTCGACGGCGGTCTCTGCGATGATCGATGTGCTGAAAAAATGTTTCCCGGAGGAAATGAAATCGCGGGAATGGAAAAAAACAATGCGCCAAATGATCCCAAGCCTCGGCCCGTGGATCGTAAAAGAAGACCGGTTGCGGCACTCGCGGGTCGTCAGGCAGGCGGTTTTGTGGGAATGACGCGGAAAGCCCCTTTTTTATTCCCCCAACAAGAATTCGTCATAATTCCCCGGCGAGACGACCCCCGTTTTTCGGACGGCATAATTTTCCAAAAAGATAGCCGGAAAGCGGGCCTTCCCCTTCGCGCCCCATTTGAACTCGAAAGCGGCGAACTGCCCGTCCAGTTCCTCGATATAATCGATTTCCTGTTGGTTCGTGCTGCGCCAAAAATGGCTCCGGGCGAATGTCCGGCCGTACTCGATGCACTTTCGCCGCTCGGCGACGAGGTAGTTTTCCCAAAGTGCGCCCGTGTCGGTGCGGGTTTCAATCGGCGAAAAATTGCCGATCACGGCATTGCGGATGCCGTTGTCGTAAAAATAGATTTTCCGCGTCTTGCGGATCTCGTTGCGCTCGTTGCGGGCCAGGGCCGGGAGCCGGAAAACGATATATGCCTTTTCCAAAAGGTCGATGTACTTCTCGACGGTCTGCGGCGAGGCCCCGGTCAGGCCGCCAAGCTCGTTGTAACTGACCTCTGAACCGACCTGAAAAGCGAGCGCACGGACGATATTTTCGAGCAACGCGGGCTTTTTGAGCTGTTCGAGCCGAAAAAGGTCTTTGTACAAGTACGAATTGGCCAGCAGGTTGAGCGGCTCCCGCTCCGCGCCCGGCGAGTTGACGACCTCTGGGTACGAGCCGAAAACGAGCCGTTGCCGGAGCAGTCCGCGCTCTCCGATCAACCCTTCGTGCGCCGCAAGTTCGCCGAAGGAAAAAGGGAGGAGCAGGTATTCCCATTTCCGGCCCGTGAGCGGCTCGGCGGTCTGTTCGGCGAGGTCGAGCGCGGACGAACCGGTGGCCAAAATTTGGATGCCGGGCAGGTTGTCGTGCATCAGCTTGAGGGTCGTGCCGATGCCGGGGATGCGCTGTGCCTCGTCGATGACGATCAATTTGCGGTCGCCCAAAATGGCCCGCAGCCGCGAAAGCGAGGGCTGCGCAAAAACTTGCACCGTCTCCGGGTCGTCGCCGCTGAACCAGGCAGTTTGCCCGTCGAAAGAGGCGGCGACCTGCCGGGCAATGGTCGTTTTGCCGACCTGCCGCGGGCCGAGCAGGAGGATGATCTTGCCGCCAAAGAGCCGTTGGCGGAGCGTGGTTTCGAGCGTTCTTTCGATCATGTTTTGGTTTTAAAAAAACAGTTGGCGCGTCAAAATTCCTACTTTTTTGAATCCAAATTTAAAATTAGGGCATTTATTTTTAATTTTACATCGATTTGCCACATGGGCAAACTGTTACACTTTTTCAAACATGGATTTCCAAAAACTCCTCGCCCGCGAAGAAACCCTCGACCCCGAAAACTGGACCGAACTCCGCCAGCTTGGCCACCAAATGGTCGATGAAATGTTCGATTATCTCCAAAATATCCGCGAAACGCCCGCGTGGCGGCCCGTCCCCGAATCTGTCCGGGAGGCGATGCGGGCTGGCTTGCCGACCAAGCCGCAGCCCGTCGGCGAAGTGTATGCCGATTTTGTCGAGCATGTTTTGCCGTACCCGAAGGGCAGTGTCCACCCGCGTTTTTGGGCTTTTGTGGAAGGCAACGGGACCGCTTTTGGCGCGCTCACCGATTTTTTGGCCTCGGTCATGAACTCGAACGTGGCCATCGGTGAACACTCCGCGATGTACGTCGATAAACAGGTCATCGATTGGTGCAAAACCATGCTCGGCTACCCGGCGGAGGCGACCGGGATGCTCGTCAGCGGCGGCTCGATCGCGA
>JANOQP010000072.1:0-2449 GCA_031414895.1 Saprospirales bacterium | reverse complement strand
TCGGGCAACCACAAGGGTTGCCCCTACGCCACCCGCGCCAACCGCCGCATCGGGCAACCACAAGGGTTGCCCCTACAAGACCCCCGTGCGGCGGTTGTGCGGTAGGGGCAACCCTTGTGGTTGCCCCCCTACGGCGGCATTTCGCCGATGATTTTCATGGTCTCCACGCTCACCGTCACCACCCTTTTCAAAAGGTCGATTACCTGCCCTTTGTAGTCCGCAAAACGGTAGCTGTTGAACCGCTCCGCTATCGTCGGGTCGCCCGGTTTTTTCTCTTTATATTGGTCCAAAACCCAGTCGAGGGCCGTCCGGTTGCCGAGTTTGTACTGCCACGCCTCGGGCGGGATGCCGCTCAAAACGGTCGCCTCGTCGAGCTGGATGCTGCCGTTTTCGCGGTCGGCGCGGAGTTTCGGCTTCGGGTTCTGGATGGTTTCGTCGGTCGTTTCGCGTAGGGGCAACCCTTGTGGTTGCCCTGATTCTTGTGGTTGCCCGGCGTGTGGTACTTGCCCGGCCGCCGCGTCCGCCAAACGGGTATGGGCAACCACATGGGTTGCCCCTACACGCCCATGCGCGGCGGACGCGGGTAGGGGCAACCCTTGTGGTTGCCCATCCGTGTTTGGTGTTTGCCCGACATATGGTTGCACGGATTCAAATCCCGTGTGCAAATCCAGCAACCGCTGCCCCCACGCCGCCCATTTTTCAAAGCCCTCGTACAGCGGCACCCGGGGGAACTCCCGTTTCAGGTTGATGGCATATTTCGTCCGGTAGGCCGGGTGGTGCAGCACGGCGTAGACGTAGGCGAAGATTTCACCCTCGCTGATGGCCTCGTTTGCGTAGTGGCGGCGGAAGAGGTTTTGGGCGTAGGGGGTGAGGTTGGAATGAAAATGTGTCCCGTCATTTGAGGTCATCAACGGGACAAATTGGCTGTCGCCGGTAAAATGGTTGTCCAAAAATGTTTTTACCCCCAAAAGATGGAAGTCGCTGGCCGACGAGGAATTGCAGAGGCTGATGGCTGGGATTTCTTTTAAAAACACCTTTTTTGACAATCCATGCTCATCAATAAACAGGTCAGAATCATAAAAATAGGCGGATGAAAAAGGACGATAGTTGTACTTTTTGATTCGCCCGCTCGAAAAAGGTTCGACCTCCTTTTTTTCAAATTTGCCTTTCAAATTGCGCGACCATTTGATTTCATCAGTCTGCAATTTGGACTTCAAGGCAGCCTCATATTTTTCAACAAAAAAGGCCATTTTCTTTCCGAGATTCTCTTTTGAAAAATCAACCACCCATGAATCTCGGTTGGTCGAAACGCCCGTCGAATAGGTTTTAAAAATCGCCTCCCCGCCTTTCCCCAACTTGACATCCTTATCGCAAACCGGCACCAGCGATTCCCAATCGTTCACCTCCGCCAGCCCGACCCAATTGTTCTTCGCATCCGGCACGATGGTCTGAAAGTCAACCTGTTTGAACTTGTGCTGCGCGAACCATTGCAGTTTTTCGCCCCGGCGCATAAAGTCGTCGAGCTCGGCATAATGGATTCGGCACCTGTTTTTTAGGGATGCTGATTTGCTGGCCCTTTCGGTTGCCCCTTTTTTGACCAAAAAAAGGAGGGCCACGCCAGTTTGGATGCCAAAAACATTGTGGCCGGTGCCGCTGATTTTGGGGTTTGCCCGCACGTCGGAATGGGTGTCGATGATATATGCCTCGTCAAATTCCATCTGGACGCACTTGCGAAAACCGTCAAATGTGCGACTGTCCACAAACGAGCGGTTGGTGATGAAACAGATGATGCCCGTATCGCCCAGCCGGTCAAATGCCCAGCGATAAAACCGCGAGTACATATCGTAGAGCTTGGTCTTTTGCGCGGTCGAGTGGAAGATGAACGTCTCTTTGATGCGCCCGTCCACGCCGCCCTTTTTTCCTTTTCGGTCAAAAAAATACTCGCGGTTTTTGTTGTTGTCGTTCTCGTTGGCCTGGTTGGCATTGTACGGCGGGTTGCCAATGATGACGGAGATTTTGCGGCTGTTCTGGTTGTTTATCCGCTTCAAGTTTTCAGCGGAAATGCTGCCGAACATATCGCCCTGTTTTCCGGGGTTTTTGACGAAATCAAAGCCGAGGTTGTCCAGCGTGTCCACAAAACAGAGGTTCTGAAACTCCACATACCGCTCCATTTTCTGCCGGAACGTGAACTCGATATTGAGGTTGGCGATATAATAGGGCAGGATGGCAAGCTCGTTGGCGTGGAGCTCGTGGCGGTATTTGTGCTCGAGTTTCGAGCGGTCGAGGTAGTCGATTATCTCGCAGATGAAGGTGCCGGTGCCGGTCGCTGGGTCGAGGATTTCGACGTTTTTGTCCTCCAAAAGGCGGCCAAAATGGGTGTGCAACAGCCAGTCCGTGCTTTCAATCATGAAGCGGACAATCTCGTTGGGCGTGTAGACGACGCCCAGCC
>JANOQP010000071.1:0-3435 GCA_031414895.1 Saprospirales bacterium | reverse complement strand
GATGTCCCCAAAAAAGCCCATGCGCGAAAATCCGGCGGTTCGTGGCAAAAGGCTCGGCCTTGGTGGGGAAACGCTGGCCGGCAGGGAGGGGCCGGCGGCAATTTTGTTCCATCAAACGCAGATGCTTTGGTTCACCTTTTTAAAATTTATTACGATGAAAAACATGATTTTGAAATCCGCTGCGGTGGTCGTTTTGATGGTTGGGCTGTTCTTGGGCGCCTGCAAAAAGGACAACCAAAAGGAAAATTCCAAAACTGATTGCAGTCCCGAAGTTTTGGATTTTTTGGGGTGTCATGGCTTTGATGTTGATACCATCGAGGAAACTGACGGCTATGTAACCATCGAAGGGGATATTGTCATCAAGAAATCAAGCGTGCTGGAGATGATTGAAGGCGCTGCAAAATCGACGGGTTTTGAACTTTTGACCGAGCTGGCCGAAGATCGGCAATACGCCAACCCGACCGTGAACGGTGTGCTCATCTCGACAACCATCGTTGCCAATATCAATTTCTATATTGACCCCAGCGTGGCCGCCATACCAATCGTGGGCAGCGAGTGGGTCGCCGCCATCAAGAAGGCCTGCGAAAACTGGACGGAGGTTGCAAATTGCCGGGTGACCATGACCGAGGTCTCCAGCCATAGCGGTGCCCATATCAGTTTTTTCAGGGACAACAACACGACGCTGCCCGCAGGCATGCGAAACCTGCCTTCCGCTACGCTTGCAAGGGCTTGTTTCCCATCAGTGGGACTTCCGGGGAGGTTTGTATCCATTAACGACAACCCTAACGGCACCCAAAACTATGAAAACCGCAGGATGGCCTGCCAACATGAAATCGGCCACAACCTTGGGTTTCGCCACAACAATGCAGCAAGCAACGAAGGTGCTGCAACCGATGGGTGCGGCACCAATGTTGGTGCCCCACAGCTCATTGCAGGGACACCGGTGAACGACCCCGCTTCCATCATGTTCAAAACGGTCAATAGTGCCAATTTTTCGCCCAACGACATTAAAGCTGCCCAGTTCCTTTATCCGGACAGTTACAATACGCCAACCATTTACTCGGCAGTCCCGGGCAATGGCAAGGTGACCCTGAATACCTCTACCCCGACCAGCCAAGCACCTTACCGGGTTTTGGTTGGCAGGTATGCGATGAATGGCAGCCTTGCCCAATCCTACGAATTTTTGAACCCCGGCAATCAAAGCGCCTTTCAGGTTTCCTGCCCGGTCGGTGCCTGGAAATTCAAGATGGCCTATGTCAATTTTGGGTCATACGGAAGCAGCCTTTCAAACGAAGCAACGGCTACAATCATCAGCAACGGCATCTATAAATTGACCCGAAAAGGCACCAACAAATGCCTCGATGCCGCCGGGTGCGGAAGCGAGAACTACACCAATGTTCAGCTCTGGGAGGACAATGGCTACGACTGCCAACGCTGGGTTGTCAGCCTCCAATCGGATGGTTCGTATGAGCTGAAACGCAAGGGGACAACGAAAAACTTGGATGCAGCAGGCTGCGGAAGCGGCGACGGCACGAATGTTTGGTTGTGGGAAGACAACAATTATGACTGCCAACGCTGGATTATCACGCTCCAATCAGATGGTTTTTATGAATTGAAACGAAAAGGGACGACCAAAAACCTGGATGTCTTCGAGTGCGGAAGTTTCAATGGGGCCAATGTCAACCTTTGGGAAGATTATAGCAATGATTGCCAACGGTGGCAGATGACGTTCATCAGCAACTAAAACCTTGTTTAGCGGCAGCCCGCTATTAAAACCGGGTTCATAAAACAAGAAGCGTGTGAGGACATCGGAAGTCGCTGTTCCCCGGCAGCCCGCGAACCCAGTGGGCTGCCCTTTTTTAGGCCGGGTGAAAGGCCGCCCGGACTTTTGCGCCTTCCAACATTCGCTGCTCGCTGTCCCGCCGGATTTGGTGTTCCAGTTTTTTGGAAAAAACCTGCCACCAAAGCACCGCCGGGATTTGCCCACTTGAATGGGCCTCCAACCTATAAAACAAGGCTTGGTTCGGGTCGGATTTTCCCCGGAGGATTTGGTTGAGCTTCGTCGGGTGCAAGCTGATTTCGTCGGCAAGGACGGATTGTTTGCGGTTCAGGATTTGGGCATACTGTTGTAAAAAAGCCTCAAAACTGCCCTCTTCCGGGCCGCCATCGAGCAACAGGAAATCCTCCATTTGAAACCGCAAACGGGAAAGTTCAGCCAAAAGCCGTTGCGGTTCGGTGGTTGTCCGGAGGCGGTCGAGGCGCATTTTTCGCATGGTTGCGTCGGCCGCCAATTTTTCGTCGGGAGAGAGGGCATGGTGGGGGATATGGGCCTCGGCGGTTTCCGCTGGGGTCGGGTTGTTGATTGCGTCAAGGTTCATTTTCGAGAAATTTTTTGATGAGCAAAATGGCCGCCCCGCCTTCGATTGCGAGTTGCCGCCCGTATGGTTGAAAGCCGTATGCCGTTCGGTAAAAAGGTTCGAGCTCGGTTTTTGGGGTCAATGAAACAAACCCGCCATAGCCTTTCAAAAAAGCAAGACGACAGGCAAACGCCATCAAACAGCCCGCGATGCCGTCGTAGACCTTCGATTTCCCGATGTTCTCGGCGGAGGATTCCAGCAACAGGATTTCCAACCGGAATTCTGCGGGAACATCCTTTAAGGCCATCAGCCCGACGGTCTCGTGGGCGATTTCGATGGTCAGGGCATAGAGGTCGTTTTTGCGCTCTGCCCGCCAGTCGAAACCGAACCGCCCCGACTTCAAGAGCGCGGAGAGTTCGTCCAGTTCGATCAGTTCGATTTTTGCCCGCACTTTTTTTTGCGTTCGACAATGAATCAGGTGCATGGCGGCAATCGATTTTTGTTTTTTGTCAAAAGACTTTACAAAAGTAGTAAAGATTTACTTTATTGGACTTTTTTATTGATGGAACAGTACGGTCGCCCTGAAAAAAGTGGCCGTCCAAAAATGACCGGGTCTTTCATGCCCAAGCCCGCCCTTTTCATGGCAGAAAAGGGCGGGTTCATGCCCGCCCGGCCCATCGCGGAACACCGCCGCGCCAATTTTGGCCATTGGTTTGATCAATGGAAGCCCCCCTTCGCTCCCTTTTTTTCAAATAATAAATCCGATCTGCGATGGGACATTTTACCCGGTACCTGTTGACCGCCGTTTTTGTGCTGGCCATGAAAGCACTTTTCAGTCTGCCGATTGGCGTGGCCGCTGGCCTGTTCATTTTGTTCGGCGGTGGCCCCCACCTGATGCTCCATTGGCTCGAAGGCTCAAAAAAAGACCGCCCGAACAGCTAGAAACCAAGTGCAAGACCAACCCGTGGGCCAGCCGGGTCGAGCTTGGGCCATAAGGGATTGTATTGTAACTATTTACCACCTAGGCACATAGAGGATTTCACATAGAAAACATAGGCTTTTTGCTTGCAATCATCTA
>JANOQP010000070.1:0-2473 GCA_031414895.1 Saprospirales bacterium | reverse complement strand
ACGGGCAACCCGCAATTGGGTGTAATTTTGACCTCATCAAAAATTGAAAAAAAACCGGATGATTGACCATGCAAGGTTTGCCCCCGTTGATATTCTTTCCTTTCAGGAAAACGGCGAGCAATATTTTACCGTCCAAATAATTTCTGGCGGCGAGGGCCTCGAACAGGCCGAAACGCTTTTTCGGAAGCACGACAATTACCCGAACGGCTACGGTTGGGAGGGACTGATCACCTACTTTTTGACCTTGGAAGACCCCGATTTTTTGGAACAAATGGATTTTGACAGCGAGGCAGGCACTTTTTTGGCCACGCTCGAATCGGGGGAGGACATGCTCAAACTGGCGGGGATGCTCCAAACTTTGGTCGGCGACAAAGTGAAAATGACGAGGCTGTTGAAAACGTTGCCCGAGGAGTTTAAGGATGCCTGAACTGGTTTTTCCACAAAAAAAGGGCGGCGGAGCAAAAGCCCCACCGCCCAAACGTATTTAAAAACCGGGAGTCCCGATTTATTTTTCAGTAACGCGAACCGCGATGCGGCGATTTGCAGCCTTGCCTTCCTCGGTCGCATTGTCACCGATCGGGTGCTGGTCGCCGTAGCCTTCACCAGAAAGGCGGCCTTTTTCAACGCCCATCGCCACGAGTTGGGCAACGACTGTTGCAGCGCGGGCAGCCGAGAGCTTCATGTTTGAAGCAGCATTGCCGACATTGTCGGTGTATCCGCCCACTTTCAGCTTCACTTTCGGGAAGCATTTGAGGATTGCGGCCATGTTTTTGAGCTGGTCCTCGGATTTTGCCATGTCGAGCGTGGCCTTTCCGGTCTCAAAAGTGAGGCGGTCAAAATTGAACCAAGTGGTCTTGTCCACCACTTTCGTTGCGTCTTCGACAAAGCCGACGAGGCCTGCTTCGATGCCAGTGCTGGCAACGTTCAGTTCGGTTTCGCAAATCTTCTTTTTGAACATCCCGGCGACATTTTCGGCCATTTGCTTGGCTTTCAATGCAATCGAATCAACCGAAGGGACGGCTGGGAGCTCGATTTTTGGCAGTGCCACTTCTGGCTTGCTGCAACCGTTTTTGGAGATCCAATAAAGGAGGCCTCCGAGGCCGAGGAGTAGGAGCAGCGGCCAGAGCCATTTGCCAAAACCGCCGCCATCGACGTCCACTTCTGGGGCGTTTGGCGTTTTGATGCCGCCGCCGACATTGCCCATGTCCGCAAAGCCGAGCAAACTGCCCACGCCCGCGGGCAATGCGCTCATGATGGAGCTTTTTTGGCCGAGCAAAAGGTTGGCGAGGCCGCCTGCGTTGAGGTTGTCACCTACGATTTTTTTGCTCAAAAAACCCATGACGAGCGGACCGACAAGGCCGAGGAGCGAGGAGGTCGAGGACGATTTGATGCCCGAAAAATTGCTCAAAAGGCTCAAAAGGCCGCCCGTTTTGTCGCCAAAAAGGCTGCTCATGAGCCGCCCGGCTATGTCCTTCGGATCGCCCTGGGCAAGGTTGCCACCGCCGACGAGGCCGCCGAGGTTGTCGAGGAAACCGGCGTTGCGGCTGTCGCTCAACTGGTTGAAGATTGCGCCGAAAGCGCCCGAATCGCCCGCTTTCGAGACGAGGCCGGAAAGCACCGTCGGGAGGAGGCCGCCGATGGCCTTGGAAACACCCGACTCGTTTTCGCCGAGCGTGCTGGCCGCGGAGGAGAGGAGTTCGGGGGTGATGTAGCCCTTGAGGGCGTCAAGAATATTTGACATAGTGAAAAATAAATTGGTTTTAAAATAAAGTGTTTGAAGCCGTTAGGCGGGTCAAATGTAGAAAGACGTTCGGTTTTTGGGCGTTTTTTTTAATAATTCGTTCAAAACCAGGAGTTTGGTTTTGCGCCATCATTCAAACGCGGGTTTTTCAAAAAGTAACGCCGCCAGGTTTCCAACATCAAAAAAACGAAAAAAATGCCGTATTCCAAACCAATTATTTCAAAACGCTCGCGCCAGGGCCGCTGCAAATAATGGCTGTACGAAAGCACCGCCGCCGCCGCCCAGACCACCGCGAACCGGGTTTTTGTAAAAAAGGAAAGGAAAAGTGGCGTCAATATATACCACGGATGAACGGTCGAGGCGAGCAAAAGCTGGGCCGTTGAGGCGGCGAGAAAGGCCGTGCCGGGTTTTATTTTTTTGAAATACAGGGCGGCGGCCAGCCCAAAAACAATCAAGACCACGGTCACGGCGAGCAGCGGGCCGAGCAGTTCGGGGCGGTCAAAAACTGCCAGGTTCCTGGAAAAAGGTTTGAGAAAATAATACAAACTCGCATTGAACTCGAACGCCTGAAAATAGAGGCCGAGGCTCGCCCCCATATTTTTTAAAACCTCAAAATCGAGCATCGGCAACCAAATCAGCAGGCTGAAAAGGGCGAGCCATGCGCCAAATTTTGCCCATCGTTTTATCCCAAAAATGGGCAAAAGGAGCGGCAAGAACATTAACGGGAGCAGC
>JANOQP010000069.1:0-7897 GCA_031414895.1 Saprospirales bacterium | reverse complement strand
CTGCTCGCAGGCGCGCTCGGCTTGTTCGGTCGCCGGCGTCCGCGCAACGCGTGAACCCGCCCGCGGCGGAACTTATTGCGCGAACGAAAATTTCCCAACGGAAACGGTGGAATTTTTGAGAAAACTCGGTCACGATGTTTTGACCACCCACGATGTCGGCAACTCAAACCTAAAAATCCCGGACGAAGAGGTTTTGGCATTTGCCTTTTCAGAAAACCGGGCAATCCTCACCATTAACCGAAAGGATTTTAAGCGATTGCACCGGGACAGCCCAACCCATTTCGGCATCATAGTTTGCACAAAAAACGATGATTTTGAACATTTTGCGCACAGTATCCATGAAGGATTGACGGCCATCGAACCGGATTTTTCAAATAGGTTGATCAAGATCTATCGAGGAAGCCCAGCCAAATAACGGTTGATTTTAACCTGAAAAACAATTCCCAACTCACCTTTCTCCCCCAAAAAACTACCTTTGCCCGCCCAAAAAACGGGCTTTTTTATTTCAAACAATTGACAATCAACGTTTTACGAGCTGATGATAAAAATAACCTTCCCAGACGGCGCGGTGCGCGAATATGAAAAAGGCACCACTTCGCTCGACGTGGCGAAATCGATTTCCGAGGGCCTCGCGCGGGTCGTGCTGGCCGCAAAAGTGAACGGCGAGGTCCGCGACCTCAACCGCCCGCTCGATGCCGACGCGACGGTGCAGTTCCTGAAATGGGACGACAAAGAGGGCAAACAGACCTATTGGCACTCGTCGGCGCACCTGTTGGCGGAGGCGTTGGAGGCCCTTTTTCCGGGGACAAAATTTGGCATCGGCCCGGCCATCGAGACCGGTTTTTACTACGATATCGACACGGGCGACCGCCAATTGAATGCGGGCGATTTGGCTGCAATTGAAGCCAAGTTCCTCGAATTGGCCCGCCAAAAAAACCAATACACCCGCCGTGAGGTCCCCAAAGCGGAGGCCGTCGCTTATTTCACCGAAAAAAACGACGAGTACAAGCTCGAACTTTTGGAGGGCCTTGCCGACGGCGAGATCACTTTTTACACGCAGGGCAATTTCACCGACCTCTGCCGCGGGCCGCACCTCCCATCGACCGAGCAGATCAAGGCGGTCAAGATCACGAACATCGCCGGGGCCTATTGGCGGGGCGACGAAAAACGGAAGCAACTGACCCGCCTTTACGCTGTCACCTACCCGAAAGCTAGCGAACTGACTGAATATCTCCTCATGATCGAGGAGGCCAAAAAGCGCGACCACCGCAAATTGGGCGCGGAACTGGAGCTTTTTATGTTCTCCGAAAAAGTGGGCAGCGGCCTCCCTATCTGGTTGCCGAAAGGCACGGCCCTGCGCTCGCGTTTGGAGGATTTTTTGAAAAAAGAACAAATCAAACGCGGCTATCAGCCGGTCATCACGCCGCATATCGGCTCGAAACAGCTTTACGTCACGTCCGGCCACTGGGAAAAATACGGCAAGGACAGCTTCCAGCCCATCCTCACGCCGAACGAGGGCGAGGAGTACATGCTCAAACCGATGAACTGCCCGCACCATTGCGAGGTGTTCAGCCACAAGCCGCGTTCTTATAAAGATCTGCCGGTGCGGATCGCGGAATTTGGGACGGTTTATCGCTACGAACAGCGCGGCGAACTGCACGGATTGACTCGCGTGAGGTGTTTTACGCAAGATGACGCGCACCTTTTTTGCACCGAGGACCAGGTGAAACAGGAGTTTTTGGGCGTGCTCGAACTCCTGCAACTCGTTTTGTCGAAGCTCGGTTTTGAAAAATTCACTGCACAAATTGGCCTCCGCGACCCCAACGATAAAGCCAAATACATCGGCACCGACGAAAACTGGGCAAAGGCCGAGGCCGCCATCATCGAGGCCGTCGCCGAGACCGGCCTCAAAACCGTGACCGCTTATGGCGAGGCCGCTTTTTATGGGCCGAAGCTCGATTTCATGGTCCGCGATGCGCTCGGCCGCTCGTGGCAGCTCGGCACCATTCAGGTTGACTACAATTTGCCGGAGCGTTTCGAGCTCGAATACATCGGCGCGGACAACCAACCGCACCGCCCGGTCATGATCCACCGTGCGCCTTTTGGCTCGATGGAGCGGTTCATCGGGGTGCTGATCGAGCATTGCGCGGGCAAGTTCCCGCTTTGGCTCACGCCGGAGCAATGGGCCGTATTGCCCGTCTCCGACAAGTTTTCGGGCTACGCCAACGAGGTGAAAATCAAGCTCGAGGCACTCGACATGCGCGGCTATGTGGACGACCGCAACGAGACGATCGGCCGGAAGATCCGCGACACGGAACTGAAAAAAATCCCGTTCCTGTTGATCGTCGGTGAAAAAGAGGCGGCAGACGGCTCGATTTCCGTGCGGAAACAGGGCGAGGGCGACCAGGGCTCGATGACCATCGAGGATTTTGCGGCGATGGTGCAGGCGCAGCTTTGATGAATCAGGAGAACGAAATTGATTTACTTTTGTAAAAATTTCAAAAATGACAGCTTCAAATATCGATGCCCGGAAACTGCAACTAATCGAGCGTTTGACAAAACTGGAGGACGAGGAATTGATTTCGCTCATCGAGCAATTGCTCCAGCCCGATGCCGCTGGCGATTGGGCTGCCGACCTTTCCGAAAACGAAAAATTGCTCGCGGAACAAGGTTTGGCGGATTTGGAGGCGGGCAAAACAGAGCCTTTTGAGGCTTTTCAGAAGCGGATGAAAGCCCAATTTCAATGAAGGTTATATTATCCGCCACCGCATCGGACCAATTGCAATCCTTGTTTGATTACCTCGAACACAATTGGTCGCCCGAAGTTCGTCGGCAATTTCAGCGCAAACTCGACCTTAAAATAAAGACGATAAAATTGTTGCCGCTCGCTTTTCCAAAAAGCAACCTTTTCCCAGATTGCCATAAATGTGTGGTCAGTCCACAGACTTCCGTTATTTATCGGTTAAAAATCGATGTAATTGAAGTTGTGGTCGTTCTGGACAACCGTCAGAAAAATTAGGGACTGCAATGGGCAGGGCCGGGAAACCGTGCCTGCCCATTTTTTTTCAAAGGATCGGCTACTTTTGTTGAAAATTTGACGGCAATTGACCGATTTTAAAAAAAAAATTTAAACCGTACAAAACTTTTTTAACACATAGGCCCATAGAAACTTCACATAGATAAGATAGCTTTTGATTGGTAAAAAACTATGATTACTATGTGAAACTCCTATCTTTCTATGTGTTGAAAAGGTGTGTAAGGTTGAATGAAAAAAATGGACAAAGACAAACCCACCCCCGCCCGCCGGATTTGGACTTTCCGCACGATTGCCGTGCTGTCCGGCCTGTTTTTGGTCTGCATCGTTGGCGAAATATTCCTCCGCATTTTTCCCGTTTTCACCGCCGACAGGGCCGCCCGGCCACCGCTCAATTATCGGGCGCCCGATGCCGTGTTTGGTTGGCTCGTAAAGCCAAACTATCTACACGACGGCGAACTCCGCGACCTGAAAGGGGTGGCCTACCCGCTCCATGTTTCTTTTGAAAAAAAAGGTTTCCGGCACCACGGCGACCCAAGTTCGGGGCGCAAAAAAGTGCTTTTCATCGGCGATTCGTACACGGCCTGCGCACAAACCTCCGACGGTAAGGTTTGGCCAAAACTCCTCGGCGACTCGCTCGGCATCGAGATATTTGTCTATGGCGCGGCGGGCTACGGCAGTACGCAGGAGGCGATGGTCGCCGCGCGGTTTTTGCCCGAGATCAAGCCCGACCTTGTCGTTTGGCAGTTTTGCAGCAACGATTTTTTGGACAATTATTGGGAACTCGAAAAAATCGCGGGCTACCATGTCCGGATGCGGCGGCCTTATTTCCTCGAAAACGGGGAGCTTGTTTATGAAACCGCCGCGGAATTTCCCCGGAACTTGAAAGCGTATTCGCACTTTGCGTATTTTGTGTTGAAAGTGGTCATGCTCGCGGGCGGCACATTCAACAAACCGCCCGCGGAGCAGGCCGAAAAGATCATCGCCGAGCAGAACGAACGCAGCCCGCTATTTGCAAAAAGCATGGCCCTGACCGCCGCAGCGATGCAAAAAATGAGGGCCGCGCTCCCGCCCGGCACGAAAATAATCGCCTTCGATGCCGACCATTTTGAGCCGCAATACGGCCAAATTGCCCGGCTTTGTCGCGAAAACGGCATCGAGTTCGTGGAGGGCGTCGCCCAATCGCTCGTTGCCGCCGAGCAGCGCGGCGAATGCGTTCGGACCGACGACGGCTATCATTGGAACGACCGGGGGAACGCGATCGGTGCGGCATTTTTACGACCGGTCATTTCGGAAAAACTCCATGCTGTGCCCAAAAACCCTGGAAAATGAACAAGCCATAATTATCATCAAATCGAATGGCAGAGCCAACTTTTCTCCCTTTTTTCCCGCTCAACCTCGTCGTTTTCCCCGGCGAGGTCTTGAACCTCCACATTTTCGAGCCACGCTACAAACAGCTGATCGACGAGTGCCTCGACGCGGGCTGGCCCTTCGGGATGCCGCCTTTTGTGGACAACAAATTGCCCGGATTCGGGACCGAACTCCGCGTCGCGAGCCTCGAACGGCGGTACACCGATGGGCGGCTGGACATCAAAACGGAGGCCCTGCGCATTTTCCGCATCGCGGATTTTGAGAACCCGGCAAAAGGCAAGCTCTATCCCGCCGGCCATGTTTTTTGGATCGAAAACGATGTCGAACAACCCATTTCGGACGACCCAGACCTGATCCTATTGATTGAGGATTTGTACGAATTGATCAAGGAAAGCCCCAATTTCGGCAAAAACGACCACCTCCCCCTCTCCTATCGCATCGGACACCGCGTCGGCCTCGACCTCGGCGGCGAGTACAAATTGCTCACCATTTTGAACGAGCACGACCGCCAAGTTTTCCTAAAAAAGCACCTCGAAAAGCTCCTGCCCAACCTCCGCGCCGTCGAACAGACGCGCAGCCGGATCCGGATGAACGGCCATTTCCAGCATTTTGACCCGCTGGATTTTGAGTGAAATTTGGTTGAAAAGGTCGAAGGTTGAACGCCGTGATTTACCATTGCGATTGATTCAACGAAAATCTTCCAACTCAACTATTTCAACAAAAAAATGGAAAGACTAACCGGTCTCCTCGGCATCGCCCTGATTTTGGCCATCGCCTTTTTGATGTCGAACAACCGAAAGGCCATCAATTATCGCACGGTCGGCGTGGGCCTGGCCCTGCAATTTTTGCTCGCGCTCTGGGTGCTTTACATGCCCGATATCCACTTTTTCACGGCCAATTTTTTCGGGGCGGATCACTGGTTCGGCATCCCGAGCGGCAAATCGATCCTCACGGCGGTCGGCGGCGGCATCACAAAAGTGATCGATTTTTCGCAGGAGGGCGCGGCGTTCATCTTCGGGCCGCTCGTCGATTTTGGCGCGGTCAACAAAGCTTTTGGCGCACCCCACGGCTTTATTTTCTTCTTCAAAATCATCCCGACAATACTTTTCGTGGCCGTTTTGATCAATATCGGCTACTATTTCGGCATCATCCAAGCGGTCGTCAAACTGCTCGCGCGGGGCCTTTTTTGGCTGATGAAAGTGTCGGGCGCGGAGGCCTTGTCCAATATTTCGTCGGCGTTCGTCGGACAGGTCGAGGCTCAAATCATGATCAAACCGTATTTGAAAGGCATGACAAAAAGCGAGCTGATGGCCTCGATGTCGGGCAGTTTCGCCTGCATTTCGGGGGGCGTGATGGCCGCGTACATCGGCCTCGGCGTGCCGCCGGAATACCTTTTGGCCGCCTCGATCATGGCCGCGCCGGGCGCATTGGCCATTTCAAAGATCATCTGGCCCGAAACCGAGGCCTCCGAAACGGCGGGCGCGGTGACGCTGAAAGTCGAAAAATCGCATACCAACCTCGTCGATGCCGTCTCGGCGGGCTGCGCCGAGGGCTGGCGCGTGGGCATCAACGTTGTGGCGATGCTCATCGGTTTTTTGGCCCTGATCGCGCTGATCAACTACCTTTTGGGCGGCGTGGGCGGCTGGTTCGGCTTCCCAAAGTTCAGCCTCGACTCCATTTTGGGGACGCTTTTCGGCGGTTTCGCCTGGGCGATGGGCGTTCAGGGCGACGAAATACAGGTCGCCGGGTCGCTCATGGGGCAAAAACTGGTGGCCAACGAGTTCGTCGCCTACAATTCCCTCTCGGCCTATTTGCCGAAAATGGGCGATGCGCGGATGATGGTCAACGGCCATTTTCTCTCCGAAAAAACCATTGCGATCGTCTCGTTCGCGCTTTGCGGCTTCGCCAATTTCGGCTCGATGGGCATTCAAGTGGGCGGCATTTCCGCGCTCGAACCGTCGCGGCGGGCGGACTTGACGAAGCTCGTCCTCCGCGCACTTATTTGCGGGACGCTCGCCTCTTATATGTCGGCGACGCTGGCCGGGATGCTTTTGTGATTGCGGAATGCGGCAAACCGCGCATTTTTTATTTGAACTGCACCCAAACTAAAAATCAATCCCATGCGGACGGCTTTCCTCCTTTCGATGATGCTTTTTTGTTTTGCAAAAAATGGGTTCTCGGTCGTTGTGCCGACGGCAGGATTTTTATCGCAACTTGTTGAAAATCAACAGGTTGAGCCATCAAAACAGGTTTCAAAAAAAGGCCTTTCCCACTTTTTTTTGAACAAAAACAGGCCCGCTATTTTCAAAAAAACGCAACCCTCCGATCGGGTTTTCAAGCACGGCAACGGCAACCGGGCGGCGGTGCTCTCGTTCGTTTTTGGACTGATGGCGGTCGGTTTTGTGGTCCCCGGGATTTGGCTCTTTTTGACCGGCCTGACGGTCGCTTGGGCGGTGTGCATGGTCCTGTCGCTCATTTTTGCCGTCACTGCCCTTCGCCGAAAGACGACATTGAGGTTTTTGGGCGGGTTCGGCATGTTTCTCGCCTGTTTCTCGGTGACGCTTGCCGTCATTTCTGCAATTGCTGTCGCATTTAGCGGGGATTGAGCTATTCAATTTAAAAAATCAAATTTTGGGGCGTACACTTTTTTTTGAACCAAACGAAATAATCCACCAATGCCAACCGATTTCAAAAGCATCCAACTTTCGGTGATTGACCGCCAAACTTTGGCACGGTTCAACCAGTTCGTTCATTTTTACCCATCCCGAAAAGCAGCTTTTCGAGCGGCCAAACGCGACGCCAAAATCCCAATGCGTCAGTCTCCGGCAGAGGTCGTCGGCTCAAAATCAGCGTATTGGAACAGTCTCGGTTTGGACGAAAGATATACCCGGCTCTATATTTTCAATATATTTGTGGGCGCAATCGCTTTTGAATATCATATCCGAGAGGACAAAATCGCATTTTACGGCAACGATGGTGCAGGGATTCAACCCCCTCATTTCAATGCTGGCGAGCCTCCGAAAAAATTGAAGCAACATTATTTCTGGCAAAATGGTAACGGTTCGAAAAAGTGAAAACCCCCAAAATGTGGACTTGCCCAATTTCGTGAAACCATTCGGAAATGGCCAGTCACTTGCTGGATTCCAACGGATCGAGTTCAAGATTCTTGACCATTCCAATCGCGATTTTCAGGCCGTCCTAAAAGATATTTTGGACGTATTTTTGGTCGACCACAAAGTCTATTCAGTTTTCGTGGAAAGTGCCGCGCAACCAAGAGCTACCTTGCGGACACGCAAAAAGCTGTTTTTTGAATTGAAAAAGCAGTGTATTTTATTGCCGAGCCAAGTTTTTGATACTGAATGATTAATTCATGGCAAGAAATGAGGCCTTCTCATTAAAAGTTCTTTGATAGTTAGGGGTAAATCAATCAATCCTTGGGCCATTGCGGGGGTTCGATGTCGATATTTCTGTTCAAATCTGGTTGCCTTTGGG
>JANOQP010000068.1:0-4036 GCA_031414895.1 Saprospirales bacterium | reverse complement strand
GTTCCTCCCAAAAAGTCGTCCTCCCGAAGGTCATCATCATGGGCGACGCAAACCAGCCGCAATTTGAGACCGCACTCGAATCGGACTACCAAAAACTCCTCCTGACCGCCTGCGGAAATGATGTCTCGAAAGCCTCCGTTGCCTGGAACCAGCTTTCACTCGACATGGAGACGTTCGCCGCAGCCGAAAAATTCGACCTCGACGGCCTCAAGGTCTGGGTCTATGTGCTGTTCAATTCGACGGGGAAAATGGATCATGTGGCCTATTATCTCAAGCCCGGCAGCCGCTTTATGAAACCGGAGGAGCTTGCGCCATTCTTTGAAAAATTCATGGGGCAATATCAATTGCAGGTGACGGCCGCGTTCAATTTCTCTCAATACGGCAGCCTCGTCTTCCCGAACCCAAAATGAGCGAACGTCCATTTTTTATTTCAAAAAGGCCGAAAAACGGGTGGCAACACCTGCTTTTCGGCCTTTTTTTTATCCTTTTTTTGCAAAATTGCGGAAAGGAAAAAATCTCGCTCAACATCACCGAGCAGGCCACACCGACCAAACTCGACCTGACCGCCATCGCTTTTTTTGACGAAAAAACCGGATACGCGGTCGGCGGCGATACTTGGCACCGGGGCGAAATCCTGGCCACGGCGGACGGCGGTGACCATTGGCGGCTCGACACGACCGCCGAGCAAAAACTTTGGGACGTGAGTTTTGACCCGTCGGGCGCGGCCTATTCGGTCGGGGTGGGCGGTCGGCTTTTTTTCAAAAAAATGGGCGGTGCGGGCTGGCAACAGGTTCGGCAAGACTGGCTTTTTGCCCGAAATTGTGCTTTTTTAAATGAAAAAAAAGGCCTGATTGCCTCCGGCGAGGGGTTTGTGAATGGCCAGATCCAGCGAATTGGCCCCGGCGAAATTTGGATGCAGGACTCCCGCGACACATTTACGCAGGAACTTGCCGCCGTTCAATGGCTCGATTCGGCGACCGCCATTGCCTGCGGTTATGGCCTTATTATCCGCTCGGCGGACAGCGGTTTTTCGTGGGAAAGGCTGGGCGCGACGGGCGAATTTTTCACCGCGCTGCATTTTCCGACGGCCACGACCGGGTTTGTTGTCGGGAAATTTGGGACAATTTTGAAAACAACCGACGCGGGAAAAACTTGGGAAAAAATCCGAAAAGGTGGCCGCGCCGGGAAAAATGCCGCCAATTTCAACGCCGTTTTTTTTGTGGGTGAAAATGTTGGTTTCGTGGCCGGCGACAATGGCCTTTTTTGGAAAACGACCGACGGCGGCGGCCATTGGAGCGAGGTCGAAAACGCGCCGGGCGGGCTTGATTTTACCGATATTTTTTTGAAAAACAGCACGGGCTGGCTCTCGGCGACGGGCGGACGGGTTTTCAAATTTGAGATTTAATATGTCCGATTTTTCATAAACCATTGAAAATCAATATTTTGCGTACCAAAACCCGGCTAACCAAATTGCGACGAAAACTTATGTTTTAAAAAACAGATGGTACGGCTTTTGGTCTATGCAAACCGCGCTACGCTGCCGCGCCTCCGGGCAGCGATTCCCCGCAGATCTCAATTTTACAAAAAATTTATGTGTCGCCCGCGAATGCGCAGTCGGGCGGCAATACCGACTTTGACCCAGATTTCGATTGCGACCAACCGGCGCGATCACTTCAACAAAAACTTACGATGAGCAAAAAGTACATTCCGGGAATCTACAATTACTGCGACCGATGGTGCGAGCGATGCCCGTTCCAGCACCGGTGCCGCGTTTTTGCGGACGAGGCGAAATTGACGGCGGAGGAAAAGGACATCAACAGCGACCAATTTTGGCAACGGTTGACCAAGAATTTTGAAAAAACGGTCGAAATGCTCCATAAAATGGCCGACGACATGGGCATCGACCTCGACGCGGCAGAGGCAGATGCGGTGGAGGCCGCGAAAAGGGCCGAACCCGTTTTGGAGGGCGAACTTGAAAATTGGGGCCATGTTCAAAAATCGGAAACGAAGGAAAAATGCGGGCGTATCGACCGCCGGACGAAACGGTACAGCCGACAAGTGGACCGCTTTTTTGACCTCAACCAGGATTTTTTCCACGACAAACAGGCCGAACTGGAGCAAAAACTTCGGATGGACCTGCCCGTTGACGAGGCCGCGCTGTATAAATTGCAGGACGCTTTTCAAATCATCCGTTGGTACCAATATTTCATCGCCGCGAAAGGGCACCGCGCCCTTTCTGGCTTCGAGTTTGAGGAGGAAAACGACGACGATTATTGGGGCGACACTCAAAATGACTCGAACGGCTCGGCGAAAATCGCGATCATCGCCATCCGCAACAGCATGGTCGCATGGGAGACCGTCCGGCAAATGTTCTTGGAAAAAACCGACGAGCTTCTCGACCTTTTTGTGTTGCTTCGCAAGACGGAAAACGATATTTTGGCGGTCTTTCCGCGGGCGATGGATTTTGTCCGCCCCGGCTTCGACGAGCCGCGCCGCCAACCACGAAAAAAACGATTCGATGTCTTTGAAGCACTCAACTTTCAATCAAAAAATTGACGTCGCCGCCGCGCCCAAACCGGTCGGGCTTTATCCGCACGCCCGGCGCGTGGGCAACCTGCTCTTCCTTTCCGGCATCGGCCCTCGCGACCCGCTGACGAACGGCGTGCCGGGGCTAACCCGTTCAGAATCAGGCAATTATGTCGAATTTGATTTTGAAAAACAAGTCCGGTCGGTCTTTGAAAATGTCCGCACCGTCCTCGAAAACAGCGGTGGCCGCTGGGAAAACCTCGTCGACGTGACCGTTTATTTGGTCAATATGGAGCGTGATTTTCAGGTCTACAACCGGCTCTGGGCGGAATATTTTTCGGAAAACCCGCCCTGCCGAACGACGCTCGGCATCCAAAGTTTGCCGACGCCGATCGCCATCGAACTCAAATGCATCGCCGTAATCGAATGATCTTATACAACGTCACCCTCACCGTGGACCTCGATGTCCACCAAGAATGGGCGCATTGGATGCGCACCGACCATATCCCCGACGTGATGTCCACGGGGATGTTTTTGAGCTACCGTTTCAGCAAATTGCTCGACCACGGCCACGAAGATTCGGAGATCTATACCGTCCAATATTTGTGCAAGGACCGGGCGCACTACCTGCGCTATCAGGCCGATTTCGCGCCGGAACTCCAACAAGCGGTGCGCGATAAATATGCGGGGAAATTTGCGGTCTTTCGGACGCTGATGGAGGTTTTGGACACGAACGAAAAGGGTTGAAACCTCAAAACCCTCACGGCTCAAAAAACGCCACGCTCGCCCCGACCCAATCCTTGTCCTTATTATAACGTACGCCGACCATTTCGCCCTTGCTCATGCGGACGAGGTTGTTCACCAACCGGGGCCGCGGGTCGGCGGGCAGCCAAACCATCATCATCCGGATCTCACATTTCACCGGCTCGTTGGGCGATTCGATGGCGGCGGCGTATTTCACTTTTTTTTGCAGGATCCAGTTTTCCGGGTCGGCCACGGCCTCGATGTCGCCGGGCTTCACGTTGAAGATCACGCCCATGCCGGAGAAGGAAAAGAGCGGTTTGAGCACCCAATTTTCGAGGTCGGCGGGAATGCTTGCCAGTTCGTTCAAAAAAATCGTCTGCGGCACAAACTGGCTTTTGATGAACGGCAGCGTGTATTTCGAGATGCGGAAAAACCAGTTCGGGTGGCCCACCCAAGAGGCGTTCACCGGCTCGAACATGTCCCATTCGCGGGGCAGGTCGGCCTTTTTTTCGAGTTCATCAAAGATAATGCGGTTGTAAATGCGCTCGATGGGGACACGCTCCCCGCTTTCGTTTTCATAAAAAAGGTCGCGGCCCTCGCGGATCACCTTGGAAAGGCAGAGGACTTTTATGCCGAGTTCTTTGGCCGAGGCCCAAAAATCGATGCGCGTGTTCTGCTTTTCCGGCTCAACTTCGAGGAGGACGGTGCGCTCCGGCCGTGCGTCGCCGACGATGGTTTTGCGCATCAATTCGACATAGCCAGCATC
>JANOQP010000067.1:0-5757 GCA_031414895.1 Saprospirales bacterium | reverse complement strand
CCTCGAACTGGTCGCTGCCCCGAAATTGGGACATCCAAGTGACGGCGATGGTCTCGCCAAATTCGCGGACGTTGCTCGGCAAACATTATGGGATGAACAGCGCGGACGTGGCAATCTCAAAGAAATTTTGGCGCGACAACGCGACCATCAGCCTCCGCTTGGCCGATATTTTTGACACGAGGCGGCACAAAGGGACTGTTGAAACGCCCCAGTTCACCCGGAAAAACTACCGGAAACGGGAAAGCCAGATTGCGTTTTTGAACTTTACCTATAAATTTGGGAAACTGACGGAGCAAAAAAGCCGGGGGCAAAACCGGCGGCAGGAAGGCGGCGGGCAGGGTGGGGGCGAGGAATTTTGACAAAAATTTGAGCATCACAAGGTTTGCTTTTCTATAATTTTGACCAAAAAATTAAAGGCTTTATGGCGAGAAAGGATTTTTACCACCAATCTGTCAGGGACGCTTTGGAAAAAGAAAATTGGAAAATCACCGACGACCCGCTGTCCATTTCGACCCTCGGTGCAGACTTGCAGATTGATTTGGGTGCGGAAAAGGATATTATTGCAGCGGAAAAGGGAAATGTAAAAATTGCGGTCGAGATAAAATCGCTCAAAATGCACACCTTTTCGTACGATTTTTATCAAGCACTCGGCCAGTTTTTGATTTACCGGGTCGCGCTTTCAAAAGCCGAAATCAACCGCGAACTTTATTTGGCAATCCCCAAATTGCCATTTGAGACATTAGAAAAAATTGAACTTTTTCGGGAGGTCTGGAAAATATTTTCTGTCAGCTTCCTCATTTTTGACGACCAAACCAAAAGCGTTGTAAAATGGATAAAATACTGAAATATCAACAGGCAATCCTCTCGTTTTTGAACGATTATGCCCAAATAACCCCCGCAAACCTGAAAAAAACCGAAAATCAGGTCATCGCGGATTTTGCCAACCACCATTATCAATTGCTCCGTTTGGGCTGGCAAAATGATGAGCGCATTTTTCAGACGGTCTTCCATTTTGACATAATAGGCGATAAAGTTTGGGTGCAGCAGAACAGGACCGACTTGCCTTTGGACGAAGAACTGGTCGATTTGGGCATCGAAAAATCGGATATCATTTGGGGGGTCGTGCACCCGAGATACCGTCCGGAACTTGCCGAGGCTTGATTTTTTTTGAATTTTTGGTTTGGCCAAAACAGCACGGGTTGCAGCCGGGTGCTGTTTTTTTTGTTCAAAACTGTCAAACCCCCAACTTCAACTTGTGAAAGTTGATGCCGCGATCGATTTTTGTGGAAAATAAAACGTCATGAAAAATCTCCGCCAACTTTTTGCAGCCGCCCTTTTTTGCGCCGCGCCCGTTTTTCTTTTCGGGCAAATTGAGGAAGAACCGATGATGGTGAAGCCCCGTTTTTTTACAGGGTTTCGGCACGAGGCGCGGATAAATTGCACCACTTTTTTGACAAAGATCATCGGGAAGGATTCGCAATCGTCGGGCAACGGTTCGCCTTTCGTGGCCGGGTACACGCTTTTTTACAAAAATATCGGCCTCCGCGCAGCCGCCGGGTGGACGAGCCTCGAAAACCTGAACGCGGGCGGGTCGAACAACAATTCGCCCATTTTGGTCGGCGAATCGCAAAAGGATTTCCGGCTCGGACTCGAATATGAATTCAAACTTTCAAAACATTGGAAGGCATCTGTCGGCGCGGACGGCATCTATGGCTGGGGCGACAGCTCGCTGAAAACTTTTTTTACCGACGCTTTTGGGAACCAACAGGAGGGCCGTATCGGGCAGGACCAATTGCGCATCGGCGGCGGCGGTTTTGTCGGCGTGAAATATTTTTTCACAGACCGCATCGGGCTGGCGACCGAGGCAACCTGTTATTGGCTGCGCGAAAAAACGACGCAGCGCAACGATTTTTACCTGCCCGTCGCCGAGCGGCCCGATGAAACGGTGCAATCAACGAACCTCGCTCCGCCCGCGGTTTTATATTTTTTCTTCCGGTTTTAACCCGTCGGTCATCCGCCGTCAGTCGTCCGCCGTTTACTAATTTTCCAACGAAAAAACACGGATCTGGAACCGCCCATCCTCAATCTGGGCCATGCCGCCCGCGCCGTTCACCAACACCCCGGTGAAGGTTCCGATGAGCGTGTCGCCCGTCATTTTTTCGATTTGAAGTTTGAAATCGTTGCTCACGTCGCTGGTCACGCCGGTATAATTGGCGCGGTCGGCCTGCGTCCCTCGAGCTCCGCCGAAGCGAAAATCGACCAATTGCAGCCTCGCGCTCGGCGACAAATAGGGCAGCGAATCGGCCGCCGGGTCGAATTGAAAAAGCAGCCCGATGCCCGTTTCGGGGTCGAAACCGTCGTCCTGACGGATGATCTTCACCCGTTTTTTATCGCCCAAATAAATATTGCAGAGCGTGTCGAGCTGCTCGTTGGATTGGCACCAGCCTCCCCAACAGTCTTCCGGCAGGGTGCGGATTCGCTCGTTGAGGTTGATTTCGCGGCCCTGAAAACGGAACCGGATGAACTCTTCGCCGCCATTTTCGACAGGTGGGCGGGGCGAAAAATTGGTCAAAAAAATAGCCGAAAAAACAAGTGAGGGGAAAAGGTGCTTCATAAAAGATTGATAATCAGCGGCGAAAATAGCCCAACTGATACGGTTGCGAGACTTTTTGGGTTCAAAACCGTGGCCGCCCGCCCATCAAACATTTTCCTTTTTCAAAAATGCATCGAGCATCGGCGCATCGATCACCCCGATGCCCTCGTCGTGGTCGTGCACCCCGATGATCGGGAAACCGTGGTGTTTTATCAAAGTATAGACCATCCGCATCGGGTCGGACGAGGCAACGGAATAGCTGTCCGGGCGGTAAAAATCGGCGACGGGCGCGGAGGTCTTGCCCGTTTTCATGGCCTGCGCGATGGCCGGTTCGCCGAGCGAGCCGATGAGGTTGTCGTCCATATCGACGACCAAAAAATTGCGCTCTGCGCCAGATTTCAGGAGTTCGATGGGCGTTTGCATCCAGTCGTTTATCAAAAGTTCGGTGAAATTCCGTTTTGCCAAATCGCCCGCCGTGAATCGGTCGAGCAGATCTTCGAGCTTGACCATGCCATATTCGCTCCGGGCGGCATTGAAAATAAAAAAACCGATGAGCGGCATCGTCAAATTGTCCTTCCAAAAACCGAGGACGACGAACCCGGCGGCGAAGACCTGCCCAAAAAACGCGGCCACCTGCGTCGCTTTCACATGGCTCAATTTCATGGCGAGCAAGGCCCGCAGCACCCGCCCGCCGTCCATCGGGAAGGCCGGGATCATGTTGAAAACGATGAGCGAGCAATTGATGAACAGCAACATCAACCAAAAAAACGGCCACGATTGACCCAAGGCCTCGGCATCGCTGGACGAATCTGTCTCTGTTTTTTCAGAAAAAAAGGAGGATCGCAGCCCTTCGCCGACCACTTCTGCGAGCGTTTTTCCATCAGTTTCGAGCATATAAACGACCGGGAAAAAGAGCAAAATGACGATCAAAACATTGACCGCCGGGCCGGCAAGGGCGACCCAAAATTCCTGGATCGGCTTTTTGGGCATTGTTTCGAGCCGCGCGATGCCGCCGATCGGGGTCAAAATGATGTCGTGCGTTTTCACGCCAAACCGCCGGGCCATGAGTGCGTGGCCATATTCGTGCAGCAAAACGCAGACGAACATCGCCGCGAAAAGCCCGCTCAACCACGCCGTCGAGCGCAGCGGGTCGCCGTTGCCGGAGGTAAAACCTTCCCATGCGGCATAGACGAAAATGAGCGCGAAAGACCAGTGCAGGAAAACGGGGATGCCCCAGAAAGTGCCGATTTTTAGGGAAAATCGCATGATTTGGTTGTGTTTATAGTGATATTTGGGGTTCGGTCAAACCGTTTCCACGATTTCCGTCGAAAGTGAAACCGCTTTCAGCCCGGCTTGTTTTGAGAATTGTTTTTCCAAAAAATAAAAGCCCGCCCAACAAACCGCCGCCGCGCACGCCGTGGTGTACCAGAGCGCATTCCAGCCAAAATTGGCGATGATCTGCGTCCCGGCGAGCGGGGCGAGGACGTTGGAGAGCGAATAGGCGGCGGTGTAAAGTGCCAAATATTGCCCCTGCCGATCAATCGGTGCGCGGCGCGTGGCGAAGGTCGTGCTGAACGGCATCACAAAAGTTTCGCCAAAGGACACCATTATTATAGACAAAACCGCGGCCACCATCGGCAACAACGGCAGCCCGAGGAACAGGTACGAGAGCAGGTAAAGTACCAGGCCGAGCCGCACGAACCAGAGCGTCGGCCTTTTGTTTTCGACCGTAAAAATGATCGGCATCTCGAACGCGAAAACGATCAGGCCGTTGAGGCCCATCACGAGGCCGATCGTCCATTCATCGAAAAAATAGACCTCCTTAAAAAAAGGCGGCACCGTCCAGATCATTTGCATGAAGATCATCGCGTTCAGCCAAGTGAGGAGGACGAAAAAAAGGAAGTTGCCGTCGCGTCAGGCGGATTTTCCGGCGACGGGTTTTTCAAAAGAAGCGGTGGCCGGGGCGGTTTCGGCTTCGAGCGTTTCCGGCATTTTTTGAAACAAAAAATACAAAAACACCGCAGAAACGATGCAAGTCACCCCATCCACCCAAAAGATCAGCGAATAATCGAGGCTCGCCAAAAGCCCGCCGAGCGCCGATGCGACCGCCCAACCGAGGTTGATCGCCAGCCGATAGAGCGAAAACGACCGCATCCGGGTATCGCTCGTGCTGAACCGCGCGATGCTCATCGAGGCCGCCGGGCGAAATGCCTCCGCGACGATGCTCAACACAAAAACGCCGAACGAGATCGCCCAAAAAGTGGTCAGCGGCAACAGGGCCAAAAAGCCAAGGCCGTTGAGCGCGAGACTGCCGATCATGATGGGCCGATAGCCGAGCCTGTCAGCCAGCCGCCCGCCGAGGAGCGCGCCGAAAATGGTGCCGACCCCAAAGAACATCATGATGAAGCCCGCTTCCTCGATCGAAAAACGGAGCTTTTGCGTCAAATAAAGGGTCATGAACGGGATGGCCATTGTGCCGATCCGGTTGACGAGCTGCGTGGCCGAGAGCCACCAAATGGCGATGGGGATGCCGCTGAAAGCGCGGTGGAAAAAGTTGAACAAAGCGGGCATACATGGCGTTTTTATGTCAGGGAAGCGCAAAACTGCGAAAGGTGGGTGCGTTTTTGGCATAATTTTCCCCGTTAAAACTCAAATCGCGGGCCGGAGGTTCGGTGGGGCTTTCCCATTTTTTTGAAAACCGATTGCCGGCATCCCCAACGAACCTGTTCCGAAAAAAACGGGATGAACTTTTTGACCGACCGGGTTGTACATTAGGGCGAAAATCCAGCGGGCATTTTTCGCCAGCAGAAAAAAGCCAAGTATTGACAATTTTCGGGCGGGGCGGGCAACAGTTTCCCGCCGCAAAACGTACTTTTTAAAATCATAACACGCTATGCGGCAGATAAAGATCACCAACAAGATCACCTCGCGCGAATCACTCGCGCTGGAAAAATACCTCACCGATATCGGCAAGATCCCGTTGATCACGCCCGACGAGGAGACCCGCCTTGCCCAGCTCATCCGGCAGGGCGACGACGACGCGCTCCACAAATTGACGCAGGCAAACCTCCGTTTCGTGGTCTCGGTGGCAAAACAGTACCAAAATCAGGGCCTTTCGCTCCCCGACCTCATCAACGAGGGCAATGTCGGTTTGATGAAGGCCG
>JANOQP010000066.1:0-3419 GCA_031414895.1 Saprospirales bacterium | reverse complement strand
AAATAATGAGCGGCACGCCCGTTTTCAATGGGACCCGTGTCCCGATCAAAAACCTGTTCGACTACCTCGAAGAAGGGGAAACGTTGGATGAGTTTCTCGAGGATTTTCCGTCAGTCACCCGTTGGCAGGTGGAAACCTTGTTGAAGATTTCCCAAAGGCTATTGTTTTCATCTACTGAAATCTTGCATGAAAATCTTGCTTGACGAGTGTGTGACCAAAAAGCTCAAGCGGCATTTTCCGCCCGAATTTGAGGTCGCAACCGTAACCGAATCCAACCTTTCCGGTTTTAAAAATGGAAAACTTTTGGCTGCCGCCGAAAAGTTGGGCTTTGACGTGCTTTTGACTGTGGATAAGAACCTCCAAAATCAACAAAAAATAAGCCGGTTTTCATTGACCTTGGTCGTTTTGGATGTTCAAAAAATCAACATCACTTTTATGTTGCCATTGTTGCCCCGGATTTTGAAACAATTGCCTTTTGTGGAAAAAGGAAAGGTCTATTTCTTTTCGTTCAAAGAGGGTTTATAAGAATTTGGATAAACATGAAAAACAAAATCGCCACAATCCCGCCCCTCGAAATCGCCCCCGGTTTTCATGCCCGGACGGTGCATTCCGAGCAAATGACCCTCGCTTTCGTTGATGTCGTTGCCGGGGCCATCCTGCCGGAGCACCACCATGTCCACGAACAGGTGACGACCGTCCTCGAAGGGCGGTTCGAACTGACGGTCGGCGGGCAGCTCCATGAAATCTCGGCGGGCGAAACGGTCATCATCCCATCGGACGTGCCGCACTCGGGCAGGGCGGTGACGGATTGCCGGATCGTGGATGTTTTTTCACCGGTTAGGGAGGATTTTAAAAGTCGGCAAACCTATTGAAGCCTGAACCCTCCCTTTGATTTTCAATTGTTCAAAAAAGCAATCGCTGACGGGCGGACAGTTTGGCGCAAACACGCTTTGGAGAAAATGCTTGGCCGTGGGATTTCCCGGGCCGATGTTTTGAAAGTGATAAATACCGGCACAATTATCCAAAGCTACGAAGAGGACAAACCATTCACGAGCGCATTGATTTTGGGATTTGACAACACGCGGCCAATTCATGTCGTCGCTTCTTTTGACGAGGCTCAATCGACCGTTTTCATCATAACTGCCTACGAGCCGGATTTGACCATTTTTGAACCTGATTTTATCAAAAAAAGGAAATAAGCAATGAAAAATATCCCAACCCAGTGCCCTATCTGCTCCGGCAAGGTCGAAGCGGGTACGACCACTTTCACGGTCGACCTGACGACGGGCGTGGTGGTCGTTCGCAACGTCCCGGCCTTTGTCTGCTCCCAATGCGGAGAGGACTGGATTGACGACAAGACTGCCGGAAAGTTGGAGACAATCGCCGAGCGGGCCAAGAAAGGGAATACGCAGTTGGAGATGGTTTCGATGGCGTAAAAACTCAAGATTTCAAACCAATTGTCGGCGGACAGCTCCATGAAATCGCGGCGGGCGAAACGGTCACCATCCCGTCGAATGTGCCGCACTCGGGCAGGGCGGAGACGGATTGCCGGATCGTGGATGTTTTTTCGCCGGTTAGGGAGGATTTTAGGGCGCGGCAGGGCTATTTGAATTATTTTCAAACTCAAAAAACAAAACAATCATGTTACCCAAATATTTCAAAATCGCAGATTCTGATTTTTGGAATCAAATAAAAGAATCTTACGAGATGAAAGGCGGTGCCTATGTTCTGGTTTGCAAACACGAAACCACCGGAGAAATTCTGCCAATCAACCGTTTCTTGGGAACGGATACGGGTGGAATTCTTTACATTGGAAAAGCTGAATCCTTTCTTGATAGGGTAATCCAATTTAAGAAATCAATTTCGCCCGACTATAAAGGCTCTTCGCATATCTGCGGAAGACGGTACAAGCGATTGTGCGATGACTCTCCGAAAATCAGCGGACTGTTTCCTTTTAAAAACCTTCATATCGGGTTAATGCAAAGCGATGAACCGCGCAAATTAGAGAACTTGTTGCTGGAAAACTATGAAAAACAATTTGGTGAAGTGCCGCCGTTGAATGCGCTTGGACACGATAAAAAGGAGGTATTCGATGAACCATAAAATCCCCCTCCTCCCCCTCCCTTTTGAAATCGAAACCAAAAGGGTGCTCAAAAAAACCATCGAGACCCATGCGGCCTTGGCGGAACTGAAAGGCGTTTGCCGCACCATCCCGAACGAGGCGATTTTGGTCAATACCTTGCTTTTGCAGGAGGCAAAGGAGAGCTCTGCCATCGAAAATATCATCACGACGCACGACGAGCTGTTCCGCGCCGACCTGTTCGCCGAACTGGCGAGCCGCGAGACGAAAGAGGTGCTGAACTATGCGAACAGCCTCCGATTGGGCTTCAAACTGGTGAAGGAAAACGGTTTTTTGAGCAACAATTTCATCCTGAAAATCCAGTCGGAACTGGAGCAAAACCGCGCCGGCTTTCGCAAAGTGCCGGGCACGGTTTTGAAAAATGACCAATCCGGTGAAATTGTCCACGAGCCGCCGCAGGATTATGAAAGCATCGTTGTGTTGATGTCGAATTTGGAAAAATTCATCAACGACACGACCGACGGCATCGACCCGATAGTGAAAATGGCGATTGTCCATCATCAATTTGAGACGATTCACCCGTTTTACGATGGCAACGGGCGGACGGGGCGGATTATCAACATCCTTTGTTTGGTGATGAACGGGCTGTTGGATTTCCCGGTTTTGTATTTGAGCCGGTTCATCATTCAAAACAAGGCCGATTATTACCGGTTGTTGCAGGCCGTCCGAACGGAAGGCAATTGGGAAGAATGGATTTTGTACATGCTCCAAGGCGTGAAACAGACCTCGCTCGAAACCATTGTTATGATTGAAAAAATCCATGTTTTGATGGACAATTGCAGAAATGAGATGCGCGAAAAGTTGCCGAAAATCTATAGCCGGGATTTGCTGGACAACCTTTTTAAGCATCCGTACACGAAGATTGAGTACCTGCAAAATGACCTGATGTGCCACCGGAACACGAGCGGCAGCTATTTAAACCAGCTTTCCGAACACGGCTTTTTGACAAAGGTCAAAATCGGGAAGGAAGTTTATTTTCTGAATGAACCATTGTTCGATTTGTTCGTGAACGCAAAATCATAGGTGCAAAAAAACAGCCATTTCTGCACCTATCGAAAAGACGTGCACAAGAAATGCCACTTTCTTGTGCACGTTCAAATGATAAGCACAAGAAAGTGCCTTTTCTTGTGCTTATCATTTTTCAAAAAAACACAAACCCATCAACCCAAACACCGCAATCTGAAATTTAGAAAATGTTCCAAAAATACGACACCCTCAACCTCCCCGCCATCGACGCCGAAATCTTGAAATTGTGGGCGGAGCAAAAGGTTTTCCAAAA
>JANOQP010000065.1:0-6975 GCA_031414895.1 Saprospirales bacterium | reverse complement strand
GGCTACCGGTAGCTACATTGGTCTCATGGATATTTCTGTCAAGGAAGCCAAAGCAATTCTAAGTTACCGGCAACAACACGGCCTTTTTTACGAGCAACGAATTTTTCAACAACGGCCTCACCTATGCGCCAAACCTGACCGAGTTTTCCGACCTCGGTTTTGGGAAAATCACGGCCAACATCAACGACAACGGGAAATTCCGCGCCCCGACCCTCCGCAACATTGAACTGACCGCGCCATATATGCACGACGGGCGGTTCAAAACCTTGGAGGAGGTCATCAACCATTATTCGGACAGCGTGAAGTATGCCCCAAACTTGGGCACATTTGTGGACAAATTGGGCTACGCCCCAAATTATGACGGGCTAAAACCGAACGATAAAGTGAAATTGATCAAGTTCCTCAAAACCCTTACCGACCCGACCTTCATCAACAACCCGGACATCCAAAACCCGTTTTGACAAACGCGCCCACGCATTCCCTTTTTGAACTGAACGAATATGTGCGCCGTGTCCTCGCGCTCAATTTCCCGGAATCCATTTGGGTCCGGGCGGAAATCGCGCAGATGAACCTAAATCGAGGCATTCATTATCTCGACCTTGTTGAAAAAAATACGGAAAACAACGAGGTCATCGCGCAGTCGTCCGCCATTTTATGGAAAAGCGACTGGGAAAACATCCGGCGGCAACAGGGCGATTTGCTCGACGAACTTTGGCGCGAGGGCGTGGAACTCCGGCTGCGCGTCTGGGTCGAGTTTCACGAAAGGTACGGCCTCCGGCTTTTGATAAAAGAAGTGGACACGGCCTTCACGCTCGGACAACTCGAACTGCAACGCCGCGCCGTGCTGCAAAAGCTAAAAATCGGCGGCTTTTTGGAGAAAAACCGGATGCAAAAACTGCCCGCCGTCGCCCAGCGCATCGCCGTGATTACGGCCCAAACCGCTGCGGGCTGGCAGGATTTTCGACAACATTTGGCCAGCAACGGGGCCGGTTTCCGGTTCCATTTGACCGTTTTCAACTGCGCCGTGCAGGGCAAGAACGCGGAGGCCGAGATTATCGCCGCGCTCGAAAAAATTGATTCCATTGCCGAAAAATTTGATTGCATCGCCATCATCCGCGGGGGCGGGGCGCGGCTGGACCTAGCGGCTTTCGACCAGTTTGAGCTTTGCAAAAAATTGGCGACCGCCAAATTGCCCGTGATCACCGGCATCGGCCACGATGTCGATGAATCCGTTGCGGACCTCGTCGCTTTTTCGGCGCAAAAAACACCGACCGCTGCCGCCGATTTTTTAATGGGACACAACCTGCTTTTTGAGGGATCGATCGAGTTGAAAGTGGGCCAAATTGCGGGGCTTGTTTCCCAAAAAACGCATTTGGAGAAAATGAAAATGGAGGCCGTGCGGCGCGAGATATTTTATTTATCGAAAGAAAAAATCGGCCGATCGGCGGAATTTATTGGCAGGGCCGAGCTCAATTTGCCCGTCGCGACGGCGCGATTTTTTGAACGGAAACACGTTTTTTTGGAAAATGCGGCGACCGTTTCCGCCGCGCTCGACCCGGCGAGGCTGCTGGCGCGCGGGTTTTCGATGACTTTTTTGGGCGAAAAACTGGTCAAGTCGGTTGGCGGGCTGAAAAAGGGGGATGTTTTGCGGACGGTTTATTCGGATGGGGAAACCCAATCTGAATTGAAATAATCCCCGGAAAAAGACAAAGCACGGCAAAACCACAAACGGGTTCCTGACTACCTTTTCGCCCGATATGCAACCATTTCAACGCTTTGCGGAAATGCCACCATCGCCCGGGCTTGCCCCGTTTGTGTTGAAATATTACCAAATCCAGGGCATGACCTCGCCGCTCCACCCGCACAATGGCTGGCTCCTGCCGCGCCCGGTGGTGATGATGAACTTCCATTTTGAGCAAAAAATAAGGATCAACAGCACGAACTACGACGGCCAGAACATCCCGGCCATCAACGTGGCGGGCGGGGTCACGAAACCGGCGCAGGTCTGCCACGACCGGGGGGCGGCGGACGTGTTCGGTGTGGTGTTCCGGCCCGGCTGTTTCAGGCACTTCACCCGGCTGCCGCAACAGGAACTGACGGACAACCTCGTTGAATTGCGCGAAATTTTCGGCCCTGGCGCGGACGACCTCGCAGACCAACTTTATGCCGCGCAGGCATTTACGCTCCGCACAAAAATCATGGAGGGCTTCCTTTTTGGGATGCTCGAAATGCGCAACCCGTCGGCTGGTTTGAGCGATGCCGTGCTGAAAGAGGTGGCGCGCCAGGGCGGCAACGTGCAAGTTTATCGGCTTTGCGAAAAATTCCATTTGAGCCAAAAACACCTCGACCGTATCTTCCAGCGGCAGGTGGGCGTAAGTGTCAAACAGGTGGCGCGGTGCGTCCGGTTTGGCCAGATTTTGAACAAGCTGAACGCCAGCCCTGAACCAAACCTTCCCCTTTTGGCGGCCAACGCCGGGTTTTATGACGTTTCCCATTTGATAAAGGAGTTCAATTTGTTCACCAACAACAACCCGGTCGCGTTCCTGCGTGAGGACACGCGTTTGGCGGTCACGTTCACGGGGCAGTAATTTTTGGGTTTCGGGTTTCGGGTTTTGGGTTTCGAGTGGCCCAGTTTTGAAGGTTGGGCCGGGCGAAATAAATGTCCATTTTTTACAATGCACCGGGCAGGGAATTTGGGTACCATTGCATGTAAAAGCAATACCATCGAGGTGTTGCGAAAGCTCCATCCTAAACAATTTTTTCGATGAAAAACAATCTCCGCCCGGCCCTCGCAATGGCCCTTTTCGCCCTCTTTTTTTTGTGCGCCCAACCCCTTTTCGCGGTCGTGAAAACATGGACGGGCGCGGTCGATAACGATTTCCACGAGCCGGGCAACTGGTCGCCCGTTGGCGTGCCGGGTGAGGCGGACGATGTGGTGATCGACCCATTGGCCACGGTCAACCTATCGGCCACGGCGCATGTCGAAAGCCTGCACAATGATGGCGCGGCCATGTCCGGGGTGGCCAGTTTGTTGGTCGACGCTGATTTTATGCTCGAAAACGGGACAGTGCAGGGCGGCCTCAACATTTCCGTCGGCGGCGATTTCCTCTGGAAGGGCGGCATCGTGGACGGAAATGTGGCGATTACAGTTTCTGGCGCGGCCAACCTGACCGACGGCGACCACACGAAGGGCGGCGCGGGCAATATCACGCTCAATGGCGGCGGCTCGTGGACGGGCGGCAACCTCCGTTTCCGCGACGGCGGCGGGCAGGTCGTCATCCCGGCAACAAAGGTTTTTACCGCCTCGCCCGGCAGCGGGGTCGATCTTTACCTCGAATCCGATTTCGGATATACCGCGACGGCCTCGTTCCATATCGAGGGCGTTTTTGAAAAAACGGGCGACGGCTGGATCATCGATTATCTCCCAATTTCGCTGCCCGCGAATGGCGATATCGCAATCTCAAATGGCGGCATCGGCCTGCGCACGGGGCAAAGTTTCGCGGGCGAATTTGTGTTGAGCGGCAACGGCATTTTGGCGATTGACGAAACCGGGACTGCCAAAACGACCGCATTCGCCGGCACTTGCATCATCAACGGCACTGACAACAGCAACTTCCAAATGGGCGACAACAATATCGTCACCATTGCCAGCGGGGCGGTCTTCAACCCGTTTAGGCTCGTGCAGTACAACGGCACATTGACGCTGAACACGCCCGCGACGATGGAGGAATTTTTCATGGACGACGGCATCCTCAACGGCACGGCAAACCAGGTGACGTGCGCGGCCACTTTTTGGTGGGGCGGCGGCAATATCAAGCCCGGCAAGAACATTATTTCCAACGGTGGAAACGCGCAGATCCATTCGAACAACAGCAAGTTCCTGGAAGGCTCCATTATGTTCAACGGCGGCGGGACCTGGGTCGGGGGCACGGTCATCTTGGACGGGCCGGTCACTTTTGGCGCGGGCCAAACATTTACTTTTAATGCCAATAATGGGGCTGATTTCAGCACGCAGGACAACAGCGGATCGGTGACCAACAACGGTGTTTTTGAAAAAACCACCACCAATTTCAATTTCATCGGCGCGTTTTTTACCAATAACGGCATTATAAAGGGGGGCAATTCGACCCATTTCCACAGCCTTTGGCAACTCGGCACCATCGCACCCGGCAACTCGCCCGGCATTCTCCCGTTGCAGACCGATTTTTTCAGCAATACCGGAAAACTGGCCATCGAAATTGGCGGCCCGACCCCCGGCACCGACCACGACCGCATCAACATCACGGGCGATTATATCCTGGGCGGCACCGTCGAACTTGATTTCATCAATGGGTACGACCCGACAATTGGGACGTTTGTGCTGCTATCCTATACCGGCACGGGCAGCGGCACTTTGCCCATACTTACCTGCATTTCCGGCGGCTGTGACCTATCGGACAAAGCGCTCGTCCACGACGCGGGCGCGAAAACCCTCTCGCTCGTCGTCGGCCCGTTGCCCGTGGAGCTGGTCGATTTTCGGTCGAAACAATCCGGGCGTGGTGTCGAACTTGATTGGCGGACGGCAGTGGAGATCAATGCCGACAGGTTTGAAGTCGAGCATAGCGTGGACGGGGCAGATTTCAAAAAAATCGGGTGGGAAAAGGCGGTCGGCGGGGCCGGGTTTGTCCAAAATTATGGGTTCATCCACGAAAACCCCGCGCAGGGCATGAACTATTACCGCCTGCGGTCGATCGATTTGGATGGGAAATTCGAGTTTTCAAAAGTCGTGGGCGAAGAAATCAGGACAGGCGATATTGAAACCCACTGCATCCGCCCAAACCCGACGAGCGGTGTTGTCCAAATTGAAATGCCGAAAGGGGCTTCGCAAATCGACCTATTCGACGGGAACGGGCGGCGCGTTTTTTCCCAAAATTTGGCGGGCGAAAAAACCGGGCAATTTGATTTTGGCCAATTTGCGCCCGGCATTTATTCAATCAGGATCTTGGGCACCGGCGTGGCGGAGGTGGTGCGTTTGGTGAAAATGTAGGGTTGGCCCAACCTTTTCGATGGTCCTTTCGTCAATAAGGGCATATCTTCGGGCAGCGTGGCCTTGGCCGCCCGTGTCTCGAAGGCATCGTTCACCAACCAAATTATTTGTCATGAAAAAAACCTTTTTACTCCTTTCTTTTTTCGCGGCCATCGGCGGACTTCGCGCCCAGCTGTTCGTTGATACGGCCTACGCGCCGTCGCAAATGGTCTCCGCTTTTTTCAACCAAAATGGGGTCACGGTCTCCAATATCACCTATTCCGGCGGGCCGGCGTCCATCGGTTTTTTTGAGGGCAGCCAGTCCAATATCGGGCTGAACGCGGGCCTGTTGTTCACCTCCGGCAATGCGATGTCGGCCATCGGGCCGAACATTTCGGGGAGCACGACCACCTCGATGGGCATCCCCGGCTCGGCCTGGCTCGACGCACTGATCCCCGGCTATATCACCAACGATGCCTCGATCATCGAAATGGACGTTGTGACGACAGGCGACACGCTCGCTTTCAGCTATGTTTTTGCCTCGGAGGAATATCAGGAATTTGTGAACACCAGTTTCAATGACCTCTTCGCGTTCCTCGTCACCGGCCCCGGCCTCACACAGGACGACTCGATTTGGGTCGCGGCCGACACCTCGGTGTACTTTAATTATCAGGACAGTGCGTGCCTTGTTTGTGTCGATACGTTCCTCCTGCTCCCGGACGAAATTTACTGTTGGTTCGATTCCCTCGCGGGCGGTCTTTTTTGCGATACGATCCCCGGCGATACGTTGCTGACCATTTGCTATTACGACGAAAACAACCCCAACTGTGTGGACACGGTCATTTATCCGGGCTATTGGTACGTTTCGCCCGGCGGTTTGAACATCGCGATGGTGCCCGGCACGAACCTCCCGGTCGCGATCAACACGATCAACCAGTTCTCAAATACCCAATTTTTCATCGCAAACGAACAGGATTCGACCCTGACCGCTGGCCAAACCGTCGAATATGACGCGTTCACGACCCCGCTCTGGGCGAGCATCCCCGTGCAGGCCGGGCAGACGTACCATATCCGATTGGCCGTGGCCGATGCGGGCGACCAAGCCTACGACAGCGGGGTTTTCCTGTCGGTCGAAAGTTTGAACGGCGATTCGCTGCTGCCGGCCGTGCCGCAGTTTTCGGCGATCGTCCAGCCGGGCAGCACCGAGGTGACCTTCCAAAACAACACCCTTTGGGCCACAAAATGGCATTGGGACTTCGGCGACGGCACGACGAGCGACGAAAAATATCCGCCCGCGCACAAATATTCGTTCCTCAACTCGGCTGCCGAGGGCGTGTACACCGTCAAATTGACCGCCAGCAACTGGTGCAGCTCGAAGACTTTTGTGGAATCCATTTATGTCAATTCGGTCCCTGTTCACGAGCCACAAGCGACGGACTTTTTCGCTGTTTTCCCGAACCCATCGCGCGGGCAGGTCACCATCGATCTGAAAAAACCGGATGTCGCTGACCTCCGTTTGTTCGGCGCGGATGGTCGTCTGTTGTTATCAAAATCGGTCGGGGACGGTGAGCGGATCGACCTTGACCGTTTCGGGAAAGGTTTTTTCAACCTCCAACTGGTGTTTGACGGGCAGGTTTTCAACCAAAAAGTGGTCAATAATTGAGGCCATTCTTTGGGAATAAAAAATCCCCGGCGGCACGAAAAATGGCCGTCGGGGATTTTTTTTGAAAAAAAAACAAACCTGCGCTAACGTCTTGTTGCTCAACCGGATGAATGAGCGAAAACCCGCAGGAAGATATTTTTTGGACCACGATAGCCTGATCCCAAATGGCTTCTCCGAATTGTCACTTGAAAACTGAAAGCACCAAAAACCGCCTCGAAGCCCCCCAGAATCCCGATGAGGCCCCTTTAAAACCACCCCAAAAAATAAAATGGCCGGTTGCGAAAGCAGCCGGCCGTGTTTGTTTTGT
>JANOQP010000064.1:0-3442 GCA_031414895.1 Saprospirales bacterium | reverse complement strand
TTTGGGCAGGCGGCGGCGGTTGCAAGGTGACGGGCATAGTCATCCAAACCTTCATAGGCTCGCTATTTTTGTCGAGCGCGGGCGACCATTTTGGCAACAACATAAGCACCCGCAAAACTTCCTCTTCGAGGCCGTAACCAAGCTCGTTTATCAATTTTACATTGGAAATCGAGCCATCCAGTTCCACCAAAAATTCGGCAATAAACTGCCCCCCTATCTGCTTTTTTCGGGCAGCTTCTGGGTATTGGATATAATCGGCCAAGAACTTTGTGAAGCCAGCTTGCCCGCCAACGAAACCCGGCCAGCGGGTGACCTGTTCGGTAGGTTGGCCGAAATCATAGATGAAATTCGGGCCGGAGGTCGGCGCGGTCATTTCTTCCAAACGTAATTGGCAAAAACTGGTCTTTACACTGCCGGTTATCAATAAGAAGATGAGAAAAACCTTGTTCATTTTAAATCAATTTTAGTTTCCGATAGCCTTTTAAATAATGCCGTGCAATCAACGGGTTTTCGGGGTTCACGGACAATGTTTGGTTTTTTGGGTGGATAATCAGGTCCATGTCCTCCATCGGTATCGAACCAAGCAACGGAACCGCTTGCCCCGGCAAAACGATGGCCCGGCAGGTGCATTCCCTATTGGAAAACCGCAAATCGACAGGCCCTACTATATCGCAGGGGACAACTGAACCGTCCGCCATTTCAAAGGTTTGGGTAAAAAGCACCCGTAGTTTCAATTGGTTTTTGATGTTCTCGTTGATTGCCAGATAGTCTGCGCCGCTATCGACGAGGAAATTGACACTCATCCGCCTGATTTTAGCCGGTTCAAGATAGCCTTGGCTGACGAATGCGAGGTCGTCAGAAGCAATCAATTCAATGTCTGCATAAACTCGTCCCATAGTTTTTGTCTTTTAAAATCAAGCATCCAATTCCCCCGCAATCACATTCATCGAACTCATTGTCAAAATCGCATCCGACAACAAAGACCCTTTTATCATTTCAGGATAAGCCTGATAATAGATAAAACAGGGCCGCCGGAAATGCACCCGATAGGGCATCCGACCGCCATCCGAAACGATGTAAAAACCAAGTTCGCCATTGCCGCCCTCAACCGCGTGATAGACCTCGCCCTTTGGCACAGGCACTTCGCCCATCACGATTTTAAAGTGATAAATCAATGCTTCCATTGAATTATAGACATCATCTTTTGCGGGCAAATACCACCACGGATTATCTGTGAAATAACTGCCGGACGGCATTTTATCCAGTGCCTGATGGATGATTGACAGTGATTGACGGATTTCATGTTGCCGAACAACAAAACGGTCATAAGTATCGCCTTTTTGGCCAATCGGGATGTCAAAAGTAAAATCCTCGTAACTCGAATAAGGCTCCATCACGCGTACATCATAATCGACGCCAGCTGCCCGCAAGTTCGGGCCGGTAAAACCATAGGCCAACGCCATTTCACCAGTGATTGGCCCAGCATTTATGCAGCGGTCCATGAAAATCCGGTTGCGTTCCAAAAGGCTGTTGAACTCCTCGAATTTCGCCGGGAAGGTTTTCAAAAAAGTGTCCAGTTTTTTATGGAATTCCGGGGTAAAATCCCGCTCCATGCCCCCAATCCGGCCAATATTGGTCGTCAATCGCGAGCCACAGACCTCCTCGAAAAGCTCATAAATAAACTCCCTTTGTTGGAACATGTAAGTAAATCCAGTCAATGCGCCCGTATCCACGCCAATCACCGAATTGCACACCAAATGGTCAGCGATTCGCGCCAGTTCCATGATGATGACGCGCATATATTGGGCGCGTTTCGGCACTTCGAGGCCAATCAGTTTTTCGACCGCCATGTGCCAACCGATATTGTTTATCGGCGATGAGCAATAATTAAGACGGTCAGTGAGCGGCGTGATTTGATAATAGGGCCGGTGTTCTGCAATCTTCTCAAAAGCCCGGTGGATATAACCAATGGTCGGCTCGGCGGAAACGATTTTTTCGCCGTCCATTTTCAGCACGTTCTGGAAAATGCCGTGCGTGGCCGGGTGGGTCGGGCCGAGGTTGAGGGTCGCCAGTTCGCCGTCAATGGAGTCGGCTTGGGCAAAATAGCTTTGGACTTGCATATCGTTCTTGTTTGAATAGGGTCAATTTTCCTCTAACAAAACTTCAATTTCGGCTCGCAATTTCGGCAGGTGCTTTTTAAAAATTATATAGACCATTGCATTGTCGAGACTGTCATAGGCGTGTATCAACCTGTTGCGAAAACCAATGATTTGTTGTCCGTTGTTCAATAAGATAGGCTGTTCGAGGCCCCGCAACCTGACCGTCGCCTCACCAATAATTGACAACAATCGCTCGACAATCAATTGGGTGGCTCGGTCTTTTGAATAAACATCGAAGTTTGGGGTGCTTTTGGTAAATCCCTCCGTTTCGGCGATGCAATTCAAAATATCAAACAGCAATTTCTTCGCCCTTTCGCTCATAAAAAAGTTTCCGTGTTGATTCGATGGACTGTTTAAGATAGGGGTTTGTGATTTTGAGGCCAACCAACAGGTCGACTTTTCGACCAAAAAGCTCTTCGAGTTCGTTCCAAAGTTCCCACGTTTTCAAGCCCCTATCTAACGCAGCGACTTCATTTCTTGGGTCAAAGTCTGGGAAGACCAATTGTATATCCACGTCGCTTTTTCGTGAAAAATTATTTGTCAGCACAGACCCATAAAAAAACAATAATTCTACCTCATACTTAAAGCATAGGTCAAGAATTGCTGGTTGATGTTTTTTTAAAAAATTAAGGCCGTTCATCGTTATGTTTAATTTTTCTCGCTCAAATAAACCCTGTCCGGCCGGTGCTCAAAAGTCTGCCCTTCGTGCTGGTCGCGCCCAAAATAGCGGTCGTCCTTGTCCGTCCGGGTCCCGTCTTCGAGGCGGTATTCTTTCCGCATTGGGAAAACATCGAGGTCGTCCACGTTCAAAATCCGCCGCAAATCGGGGTGGCCAATGAAATTTATCCCAAAAAAATCGAACTCCTGCCGTTCTTGCCAGTTTGCCGATAGGAAAAGGTCGGTCGCGGTCGGGATTTCCGGGTTTGCGACCGGGAAAAAGGTTTTCACCCGGATGCGGCGGTTGTTCGGCAGGTCGTGGAGCTGGTACATGACCCCCAGTTCGCGGCCAGCGTCGTTCGGGAAATGCAGCCCGCACATCGTCGTCAAAAAACCGTATCCCTCACTTTTCAAAAAAGCTAGGAGGTCGTGGACTTGCGCCGGGCTTGCCTCAAAAGTCGGCATCCCGAACTGTTCGTGCAACATTTTCGCCTCCGGGAATTTTCCCAAAATGGTATCAAATTGCGCCTGATTGCTCATTTTTCTTACTGGATTTGATATTTTTCCAACAAATGTTGATACTCCGGCGAGTGGCGGCGGCGGGTCGGTTCGGCGCGGACAAGCTC
>JANOQP010000063.1:0-1955 GCA_031414895.1 Saprospirales bacterium | reverse complement strand
CTGCCGCAACAGGCAAAAAAGGCCAAAAGCAATTGTTCAATTTTTCCCTTTTGCCTTCTTCCTGAAATATCGCCGCAGCAAAAAATTGTCCTGCACCGCACGGAGGTCCTCGTCCAGTTTTGCGGAACCGGCATTCAGGTTTTTGAGCGTCGTCTTCAGGTCGAGCGCGGCGTTTTGGTCGTACAAAAGCACCCCGATGGGCGAGTTTTTGTTGTCGAGCCCGGCGGTCGCTTTTTCCACGTTGAGGCTCGCGGTTTTCAAATTATTGGTCGCTTCGGTCGCCGTCGCGGTCAGTTTTTGGAGGCTCTGGACGGAGGTTTTCACGCTTTTAAAAACCAAAGTATCCGTCACGAGGTCGTTGGCGAGCGAGCCTTTGCGGTTCAGTTTTTCCCCAAAATCAGCGACGGAGGCCGTCATTTTTTCCGCGTGGGCGGACGATTTTTGGAGTGAGGCGAGTGTTGTTCCGAGCGAGTTGTAGAGCGTTTCGTCGTTCAAAAGTTTGCCGACCGTGCCTTCGCCGCCCGCCAATTGGTGGCTGATTTTTTTGAAATCGGTCGTGATTTCGAGCAAATTTTGATTGTTTTGCTGCAAAGCGGCCATCATGTCCTCGGTCGAGACCACTTTTTCGATGCCGAGCGTGTCGCCGTCCATGACCATTTCCGCGCCCGCCGTGCCGCCGTAAATCACGATGATTTTGTTGCCGATAAGGCCGTCGGTCGAGATTTTGACCTTCGAATCGTGGCGGATGAACGGCTGCGATTTCTCATCGATTTTGATGCCGACCCGCACCTGCGATTGGCCGTAAAAGCTCAATTTGCTGACCGTCCCGATTTTCACGCCCGAAAACCAGACATTGTTGCCCTTCATCAGGCCGTTCACGTTGTCGAAAACGGCCGTGACCTCGATTTTTTTCACAAAAGTCGAGTGCAGATTGCCGACTGTGAGGATGCCCGCGAGCAAAAAAGCGAGGCCGAGAAAAATGAAAATACCGACGACGATTGCGCGTCTTTTTGGTTCTGAACTCATGGTTTTTAAAATTAAGTGGATGTAGGAAGGCATGCGGTTTTTTACCGTCCGCCGTCAGTCGTCAGCCGTCCGTGAAATTGTAATCAAAAAACTGTTTAGCCTGCGCGTCGTCGGTGTCAAAAACCTCGGCGAACGTGCCCTGCCGGGTGAAATTTCCGTCCAAAAGCATCAAAACGCGGTCGCCGACCTGTTTCGCGCAGGCCAAATCGTGGGTGATGATGATGGACGAGGCCCCGTATTTTTCCTGCACTTCGTTGATGAGGCTGTTTATTTCGACGCTCGTGATGGGGTCGAGGCCGGCGGTCGGTTCGTCATAGAGCATGATTTCGGGGCGCAGCATGAGGGTCCGGGCGATGCCGATCCGTTTGCGTTGGCCGCCGGAGAGGTCGCTCGGCATTTGGTCGATTTTGTCCAAAAGGCCGACCGCCGCGAGCGATTCTTCGACCGCCGCATCGATCTGGCTTTTGGTCAAATTTTTCACGTTTCGGGTCAGGGGAAATTCGAGGTTTTCGCGGACGCTCATGCTGTCGTAAAGTGCGCTCGATTGAAAAAGAAAGCCGATTTTCATCCGCAGTTCGCGGAGCTCTTTTTCCGAAATTTTGGCGACCTCTTTATCCAAAACATGGACGCTGCCCGCGTCGGGCGCGAGGAGGCCGGAAATGATTTTTATCAAAACCGATTTGCCCGTGCCCGAACGGCCGAGGACGACCACGTTTTCACCTTTGAAAAGGTCGAGATCGATGCCGCGCAGGACTTTCAATTCGCCGAAGGATTTGAACAGTCCTTTGATTGAAATGACGGGTTGGCCGGGGCCTGTTTTTGCTGTTTTTTCGTTCATCTTTTGTAGCTGGTTAGCCTTGGCGTGTACCGGCGGCTTTAGCCGCCGACTTTTCGCTAAATTGACAAATTATCTTCAAAAATCATCCTGA
>JANOQP010000062.1:0-2944 GCA_031414895.1 Saprospirales bacterium | reverse complement strand
CCAATTGGCAGATAATTCCGTTTTATCTTATCAAAATTGGTGGTGCCCCGCCTAAAAATCCGACATAAACTCCTGCGCCCGCCGGTTCACGTTGCGGTTCACGCCGCTGCCGTCAAGATTGTCGCCGTCCGTAAAATCGTTCGGGGCGTTTTTGTAAAGTTGCCGTTGCCAGCGCGGGTTGTTGAACTCGCCGCGGGCCGTCGAATGGAGCAAGATATAGTCGCCCGGCGCGAGCGAAGGGTTGTAAAAAAGGAACTTCACGGTAGCCTGTTTGGTCGCCGAAAAATCATTGTAGACCCATATTTCGTACGGCGGCGCGGTCGGGTCGTCCTCAACGGAGAGGATGTCCGACGGTTGGCCATATTTCAAAAAACGCAGCCCGCGATCGGTCTCAAAACCATATCCGAAGCCGCTTTTGTACTCTGTATCGACGCTGCGGGCGAGGCCCATATAGTTTTCGTAGGCCCGTTTTGGGGCAGCAGGGACTTGTTTTACCCAATAATTGAACAAAAAAAGCCGCATCGCCGCCGGGTCGGCCTCTTTCAAAATATTTTTGTGGATCTCCGTTTCATCGCCTGCGAGCATCGGGCTGAGGGCGCGGAGGCTGTATTTCAGTTCATCGACCGGCAGGTCCTTGACGAACTCATTGTCGGCCATTGCCTGCGTGACCTCCGACGGCGCGAGGTCGAGGTACGGGTTGGAGCGTTGAAAATCGACCGATTTTGTCGAGAGGATTTCGTTGGCGCGGTTGCGCATTTCGGTCGTCAATTTATAATTGCCGGAGGCTAGTTTCGAGATGTCCATTTGCACCAAAAGCACCTCGACGGGCGACGGTTGGCAGCGGCGGTTGCCGATTGCGGCAAGTTCGGTGCGACCATTTGCATCCACTTTTTCGATAAAATAGCGCACCAAATATTCGTCCGCGGGCCGCAAGTCCGAGTGGATTATTTCTTGATAGAAAATCAGGCGACTTGCATTTTTTTGCAAAAACTTAAACGGCAACGGCTCCAAAAAATAGCCGTTCTTGACGAACGGGCTGGCAGTTGTCGCGTCGGGCCGAAAGCCGCCCAAAAGCACCGGTTCGGAGACAAAAAGCTGGTCGGCAGCGGTTTTTACGCTTATTTTTTGGAAAAAACTGGCGGTCTCGGTCGGCTTTACCAGGTCGGCGAACTGAATTTCGAGAACATATTCGCCGTTTTGCACGGCAAACCTCCGCACATCCAAAAGCGGCACCGGATAGCTCGAAATGGGGCTGTTGAGCGCGTATTTTTCGACAAAAATGATTGAATTGCCCTGTTTCAACAAAAGCACGGCCTCGATTTTTGAGGACATTTGCCCCCGCGCCGTGTCCACCCAATGATAAATGGACGGGTCGGCGGCAATTTCGATTTGCACTTCGATGAATGCCTTGCCGTCGGGCGTTTGATATACGGTCGGGCAAACGCCCGCATCGAGGGCGCGGGCTGCGAACGGGAGGGCGAGAATGAGGATGAAAAAGAATTGTTTCATGACAAACGAATTTAATTGTTCCGCAAAATAACGGCCTTCCGGCCATCCGCAAAAACCATATTTTACACAAAAGTCAGGTTTCTGAGCCGCAATTTTTTATGAAAAAACAACTATCCGCCCTTTTGGCCATCGCTGTCATTTTATTGGCCGGGTGCGCTCCGCGCCTCCGTTTTTCGGAGCCAAAAAGGGCATTCAAAAACGTGAAAATTGCCGAGGGCAAGCCCAACGAGGGCCTCGGCCCCTGCGAACCGAGCATCGCCGTCAGCCCAAAAAACCCGCAAAATGTGGCCGCCGGGGCCATTTTGAACCGCTATTATTGGTCGAACGACGCTGGCCAAACTTGGTCAACGGGCGACCTCAAAAGCACTTACGGCGTTTTTGGCGACCCTGTTTTGACGGCGGACGCGCAGGGCAATTTTTACTATTTGCACCTTTCCGACACGATGCAAAAAGGCTGGGCGCACCCCCGTCTGCTCGACCGGATCGTGATCCAAAAAAGCACCGACGGCGGTCGAAATTATGATGCCGGAACGTTCACCGGGCTGGCCCACCCGAAGGACCAGGACAAGCCCTGGGTCATCACCGACCCGCGCAACGAGGACGTGCACATCACTTGGACGGAATTCGATTTATATAATTCAAAAAAGCCGGAGGACCGCTCCCGGATCTTGTACTCAAAGAGTGCGGACGGTGGAAAAATTTGGTCTAAACCATTGGCAATCAATGAGTTGAGCGGCGACTGCCTCGACGATGATTTGACCACAGAAGGCGCGGTTCCTGCCGTCGGGCCGAACGGTGAGGTCTACGCCGCATGGTCTTTTGACAATAAAATATGGTTCGACCGCTCGCTCGACGGCGGCAAAACTTGGCTCGAAAAAGACGTTTTGGCCGCCGAACAACCCGGCGGTTGGGCCATCGAAATCCCCGGAATTGGCCGCATGAACGGTATGCCCGTGACCGTTTGCGACCTTTCAAACGGGCCAAATCGCGGCCATATTTATATCAATTGGAGCGACCAACGGGCAGGCGCGGACGACACCGATATTTTCTTTGTGAAAAGCACCGACGGCGGCAAAACCTGGTCGAAAACCCAAAAGATCAACAACGACCGCAGCCACCGCCACCAGTTTTTGAACTGGCTGGCCATCGACCAATCGACCGGGTTTTTGTACTCCGTTTTTTACGACCGCCGGGCCTACAAAAAAGACCCGCTCCTCACCGACGTGACCATCGCCGTTTCCAAAAACGGAGGAAAAAACTGGAAAAACCACCGCGTTTCGGACAGCCCGTTCGCGCCCTCCGACATGATTTTTTTTGGCGATTACAACAATATCTCGGCAGCTGGCGGCATCGTCCGGCCCATTTGGACGCGGTACGAAGGTGGTGTTTTGAGCGTTTGGACTGCCATTTTTGAATGACGGCGGACGGCGGACAG
>JANOQP010000061.1:0-2496 GCA_031414895.1 Saprospirales bacterium | reverse complement strand
TTTTTTGATAAAAAAAAGCTCCAAATTCAAATTTAACCACGATGTCACCCTGTAAGGGTCTGCCCAGATTCAGGCTCGAATTTTCAATAAATCGCACGAAACTTGCGTGCAATTGCTCAAAATTTCTGCAAAACTTGGGCAGACCCTTACAGGGTGACATCGTGGTTGAGTTTGAGATTGGTGCTTTTTTCAACCCATATTTCCTTAAGTAAACGACATTGCCCGCTGGGGCTAAACAAAACGACTGTTGTTTCAAATACTACCAACATTTCGCCCCGCTGGGGCTGCCACCTAAACAGGTACAAAATTATAAAGTAAAAGCCCTCAATTGCCAAGTTCTGCCGCGCGGGCCTGCGCCGCTTTTGCCCCGGCGATCAGTTCGGCGAAGACGTTGCTTTTGTGGAAACTGCTCAAAGCGGCCTCGGTGGTGCCGCCTTTCGAGGCAACTTTCGAGATCCATTCGCCGCAGCTTAAATTGTTTTTGTTGAACAAATCGACCGCGCCAGTAAAGGTCTGGGCGACCAAAAGTTCCGATTCGGCCGTCGAAAAACCCATCTCGCGGGCGGCCTGCATCATCGCGTCCATGAAATAAAAAACGTAGGCCGGCCCGCTCCCCGAAATTGCGGTCGAGGCATCGATGGCCGTCTCGTTTTCCACATAAAGGGTCTTTCCGGTGGTCGAAAGGAGGTTTTGGACCATCGCCAGTTCGATGCGCGTGACGGCCTCGCTGCTCGTCAATACGGTCATGCCGAGGCCGATCTGGGCGGGCAGGTTGGGCATGGCGCGGACGATTTTTTGCGCCCCGGTCCCCGAAGCGATCTTCCCGATCCGCACGCCCGCCATGATGCTCAAAAAAAGCTGTTGCGGGTCGACGAACGGGCGCAGTTTTTCAAACAGCAGCCCCGAATCCTGCGGTTTCACGCCGATGATGACCAGGTCTGCCAACGGAAGGCACTCGGCGGGGTCGGTGAAGATTCGGCCCAGGTTTTTTTCGGCAAGGAGGTCGGCCTGCACTGCGTTTTTTGCCAAGATCAACAGGTCCTCGCGGCCCACGATATGCGAGCGGAGGAAACTTTGGGCGAAAGTCTGGCCCATGTTTCCCGCGCCGATCAACAGTATTTTCATGTTCAATTTTTCGGCGAAAGTACCAATTCAGACCGTTTTCCGGTCGCGCAACAGCGGTCGCGTGGCCTGCAGCATCGGTATTTTTTTGCCATCAAAAAGGTAAAAAACGCGGAGGTCGTAGTTTTTTCCAATCTTTTGGGCGCGGCTGAAATAGGTGTTCTCGATGGCCGCGCCCCGCCATTGAAAGGTGAAACCGGCCGAGTTGTTGGGGCTGTTCGGGAAGGCCGGGTTCGATTCGATGTTCGGGAGCGGGATGCCGTTGTCGACATCGACGATTTCGACGGCAAATTTTTGTTCGGAGAGCATCGTCGGGCGCGGGTTCGACAGCTCGATGCGCATCTCGGTGATGAGCCAGTTTTTGCCGTCCTTGTCCATTTGGTCGATCGGGCGGCCCGCTTTTTCGGTCTTCAAAAGGATGTTCGAAAATTTCACGGTCGTTGTCCGGGCGAGGTTTTGCGCCTTTTCGTTGAGCATGAGCCGCATTTTGTCCTCGGTCATGATGACGGTGGTCGCGGTTTTTTCGGACTCGACGACGGCAGCCTTTTCCTCCAGAACGGATTTTTCCCGTTCGGTCTGCGCGATGGCGGCCTCGATCTTGGGCGCATCGGCGACGGGTTTGATGGGCTGCGTTTCGGGGTTTTTGCCCATAAAGCCGGCCCCGATACGGTCGGTCAAACTGGCCGGTTTTTCGGCGGTCCTTGTCGGGTTTTGCCCAAATGTGCGGCCCGCGATGGCTGGAGAGATGGCCGGTTTCGGGGCAGGGTTTCGTTCGAGATTGGCCAATTTCTCTTTTAAAAAAGCCAAGAACTTGTCCTTTTTGGAAATTTCGCTCCGCAGGCCGGCAAGTGACCTTTCATAAAACTGGAGCTTGTCGCCGAGTTCCTTCACCCGGTTTTCGAGCCAAAAAATGGAATCGCGCAGGCCCTGGTTCTCGGCGCGTATAAGTTCGTTTTCGCGGCGCAACTCGGTGACGGTGGCCACTTCTTTTTGCAATTGCGATTGGATGGCGGCGATGTTTTTTTCGTGAAAAAAAATGGTCTCGCGCTGCCCATCGATCATTCGGTCCTGCCAAAAAAGCAGGCCGATCATGCCGCAGGTTGCGGCACCGAGCGCGATAAAGCGGTTTCTCTTGTCCATTGGAACGGGATTTAAAAGTGAGTGATTTTCGTAACTATACAGCCGGTAGCCCCAGAGGGGCGGAATGTTGGTAGAACTTTCCACCGCTGGCATTTTGGTTAGCCCCAGAGGGGCGGAATGTTCATTTTTGCAAATCAAGACCCACCTTTCGCCCCTCTGGGGCTGACCAAAATTGTGGTTATGACAAATCCTACCAACATTCCGCCCCTCTGGGGCTACCGGCTGTATAGTTAC
>JANOQP010000060.1:0-4352 GCA_031414895.1 Saprospirales bacterium | reverse complement strand
ATGGCAAAGAGGGCATCGAGTTCCAGCCGCAGTACATCCCGCTCAAAGAGGGGGAACATGACCATGGGGAGCATTGATTCAAGTCAAAAGGTAAAAGGCAAAAAGGCCGGATGCCGAACTTGGCTTTTTTGAGATAAAAACACAGAAATCTCAAGTCCACCAAACTGTCATGCTGTAAGCACCTGCCCAGGTTTCAACTCGAATTTTAAGCAGTTACTTTCAGAATGACAGGCTGGTTGGATTTAATATTTCAACATTTTCACCCGAAAGGGGAAGCTGAACATGCCACAAACCGTCCATTCAAAAGTTGAAAAAACGACCACTTCCGGGGTTTTCTCCCAAAAAATGGCCGATTACCAGCTTTTGGTAAAAATGAAGCTCAACCTTTGGGTGGTCTTCTCGGCGGTGATGGGCTATTTGGCGGCAATCGGGACGAACATTGATCTCGGCCAACTTTTGCTCCTCGCCATCGGCGGATTTTTGGTCACGGGCGCATCGAACGCGCTCAACCAGGTCCTCGAGCGCGAGTATGACAAACAGATGAAACGCACCGCCAACCGGCCCCTCGCAGCTGGACGGATGTCGGTCACGGAAGCGGTTTTCGCCGCAGGTTGGATGAGTTTGGTCGGCATCGGCTGCCTTTCTTTTTTCAACCCGCTGACCGGTTTCCTCGGCATGGTGTCGCTGATAAGCTATGCGTTCATCTACACGCCGATGAAAAGGATGTCGCCAACGGCGGTCGCGGTCGGAGCTTTTCCCGGCGCACTTCCGGCAGCGATTGGAGCGGTCGCGGTAGATGGATATTTGAGCCAGTTGGCGATTTTGCTGTTTGTTGTCCAGTTTTTGTGGCAATTCCCACATTTCTGGGCAATCGGCTGGGTCGGCGACGAGGACTATAAAAACGCGGGCTTCAATTTGATGCCGTCGAAGGACGGAAAATTGGACGCCAGCATCGGCCAGCAATCTTGGGCAATCTGCCTTTTGATGGCCGTCAATGCAGCAATCGGCTGGTTTTTGGGTGAGTTTGGCATTTTTTCAACCATCGTGGTCGCGGGGATGAGCCTCGGTTTCGCCTATTTTGGTTGGAAATTGCAAATTGAAAAATCCCGAAAAGCCGCCCTCGGCCAGATGTTCGCCTCGTTCGTTTATCTGCCCGTCGTGTTGATTGCCATTTATTTGGATAAAATATTTTGAGTGACCTTGCAACCTGAAATTTCGCGCAACCGGATCCACCCGCACAAGTTCGCCTTGTTCGTGGCCATTGCGAGCATCATCATGATGTTCGGGGCGTTCACGAGTGCGTACATCGTTCGGCGGTCGGCGGGGAACTGGCTCGAATTTCGGCTGCCCATCATCTTTTTTATCAATACCGCCGTCATCCTTTTGAGCAGTTTGACGCTCCAATTGTCGTTCAATGCGTTCAAAAAAGGCATCGAACAGCGGTACAAAATGATGCTGGTTGCCACTTTTTTGCTCGGCCTCGTTTTCGTCGTCCTCCAATATCAAGGTTGGATGGCGATGTCCGAAATCGGCGCGACGTTCACCGCAAACCCGTCAAGCTCGTTCATTTGGGTGATTTCTGGGGTGCATGCGGCGCACGTTTTGGGCGGGATTGCCGCTTTGTCGGTCGCAATGGCCCATGCTTTTGCGCTGCCGTACAAACCCATCCTGAAACGTAAGAACCGGTTCGATCTCGTGGTGACCTACTGGCATTTTGTCGGTATTTTATGGCTCTACCTGATTGTATTTTTTGTTTTACAAGCATAAAAAATAAGGCAAACCACACTTTTTGCCTATACCTTTTGACTTTTGACTTAATAAAATGGCTGAAGTTTTAGCACACGAGACCCACACGCACGACCACCACGAAGTGGACGAAAACGCCCTTTGGGAAGGCGGGCAGGAACCCATGAAGGCGAGCTATGGCAAGCTGATGATGTGGTATTTCCTCGTTTCCGATGCGTTCACCTTTTCGGCGTTCCTGATTTCGTACGGCGCGCTCCGTTTTTCGATGCCATCGTGGCCGGTGCCGGATTATGTTTTTGCAAAAATCCCGTTTTCGGACGCGCATTTACCGCTCGTTTTCGTGACCTTCATGACGTTCGTCCTCATCGCCTCTTCGGTGACGATGGTTCGTGCCGTCCAAGAAGGTGCGCGGGGCAACAAAAACGGCGTCGTTAAATGGATGATCTGGACGATTGTCGGCGGTTCGATTTTCCTCGCCTGTCAGGCCTGGGAATGGACGACCCTGATTGTGGGCGAAAGCACCACCATCAAAGCAAACCCATTTGGCAGCTATGAGGCCGACGGATTTTTGACGAACACCGACGGCACGAAGTCCGAGTTCAAGACCGGCGAACCGTACCTCCTGCATTTCCACAACGGCGAGTACGACCGCAAGCCCATCACCTACACGACCGGCCTCAAAGCCGGCCTGACCGAGGCCCAACCGATGGGGCCGAAACAGTTCGGCGCGCTCTTCTTTTTCATCACCGGTTTCCACGGTTTCCACGTCTTTTCGGGGGTGTTGTTTTTGGCGATCATCGCCATAAATGTCGGCGGCGGCATTTACCACAAGCGGAACAACAACTACGAAATGGTCGAAAAAATCGGCCTTTATTGGCACTTCGTGGACTTGGTTTGGGTCTTTGTGTTCCTGCTTTTTTATCTGCTTTGAGGCATTTGTTTCCTCAACGCCTCAATTTTTCAATTCCTCAACAGAAAAAATATACTCGAAATGGCTGCTCACCAGACCTACGAAGAAGGAAAAAAGCTCGTTTTCTACGGCCTCAAACTGCTCGCCGCAATCACCATCATTGAAGTGTTCGTCGCGCTTTGGGCGAAAGGGCATATCCCGGGGCTGCCCGGTTTTTACCATACGGCCATCGGCGGCCCCATTTACATGGCGGCGATGGTCGGCGCATCGTTGTACAAAGCCTATTTTATCGTCTATAAGTTCATGCACATGGGCTTCGAGATGCGCGGGCTGGCGTTGAGCGTCCTGTTGCCGATGCTCCTTTTGGTCTGGGCGATCATCGCTTTTTTCCACGAGGGCTATCGCTGGGGGAAAGCCCGCGAGCAAATCAATGAGAAAAACTTCGAGACCTCCGCGCCCGCAGCCGCCCCGAAGAAAAAGGGCTTGCTCATTTTAAGGCCGTCGGATTTTAACTTGATTTAAAAAAATACGAAAAGGGGCGGGTCGTTTGACCTGCCCTTTTTTTTGACAAAAATTTGATGGAGCATGGAAAACAATAAATGGACTGCCCGACGGATAGCTCAATTCCTCGCTTTCTCGGCGATGTTCATCGTGATGCCCGCGCTGTCGTGGTATTATTTGCGCGGCGGGCGCGATATGCGGCGCGAGGCAATGGCCGAACTGAGGGATTTCGGAAAAATTCCCGCTTTTGAAATGGTGGACATCAACGGAAAATTGGTCTCCGAAAAATCATTGGCCAAAAAAACCGTCGTCCTCAATTTCCCGAAAAGTGCGGACGCGACATTGAAAACCGATGTTTTCGCCCAGTTCGACAACCGGACAGACATCCAGTTCGTCAGCTTTTACGCAGATTCGACGGCGCGGGTGAAACTGTTTTTTGACAAAAATTTCCCGAAAGGAAACCCACAATGGACCCCGATTGCCCTGCCCATGGATGATATTTTTTCAAAAAAAATGGCCGAAACAGCCGCAGCCTCGAACATCCCGATGGAAAACCTGTTCGCACTCGCGGACACAAATTCGGTCATCCGGCGGTTTTATGACGGCACGAACAGGTCGGACATGGTGCGTTTGGTGCAACAAATTGCGCTCATCATGCCGCCGAAATAAATTCAAACCGTAAAAATGGAAAAGCCCAATTTGGTCCTCGAAAAAAAACTCAACCGCCTCGCTGCTGTTCTGACTGTGGTCATTCTTGGCCTGATCGTGGCGATGGGGATGCCTCAATTCAAGATTAAAACGGACATCGATTTTCGCTTTTTGCCCCCTTTTCACTCGTTGATGAATGCATTGACGGCGGTTTTGCTTGTCGCGGCCCTCTTTTTCATCAAGCGAAAAGACATGACGAGACACCGCCAAATGATTTACGCCGCGATGGGGACATCCGCGCTTTTTTTGGCGAGCTATGTGACCTATCATATCACAACCCCGCCGACCAAATTTGGCGGAACCGGCACGATCCGGGTAATATATTTCATCCTCCTCAACACACATATCGTGCTGGCGGGCATCGGGTTTCCGTTCATCCTGCTCACTTTTATCCGCGCCTTCACAGGACAATATGAACGCCACAAACGGATGGCGCGATGGGTTTGGTGGCTCTGGTTTTATATCGCGGTGACCGGGCCGATCTGCT
>JANOQP010000059.1:0-3525 GCA_031414895.1 Saprospirales bacterium | reverse complement strand
TGGGGCTAATAAAACAAATGATTCAAGCCCTCCCTACCAACATTTCGCCCCGCTGGGGCTTGCGGTCAATTTGTACCTTTATTTTAAAACCGTTCCTAAGTGAGGCGATGACTTCAAGTCATCGCCCCACTCTTCACTTGCAAATTTGATAAAACCGCTCGATCCCGCGATAAAAAGCGATCATGGTTTTTTCGTTGGCGAGGTTGCTTTCGACCGTGTGAAATTGGGCAAAAATGGCCTCAACCTCCGCTTCCGGGACCTGCGAAACCGTTGCCACTTGCCGGAAAAAATCCGCCTCGTGCCGCGATGCGGCCAGTCCATATCGCTCGCGCAAAAAAGTGAGGAACATTTTCATGTTCTGCTGGCAAAGTTGCGATTGGTTTTGTTGCCGAAAGGCAAGTTGGCCGATGGTTTTTACAAAATCAAGGGTCGTATTTTCGAGTTTTGCCAAGACCGGGATGATCCGCTGCCGCCGTTTTCCGCGAAAAAAAACGAACGCACCGACCATGCCGAGCATCAAGTACCACGACCAGGCGAGCGCGGGCTGTTTCAAAATATAGGCCAACGGGCTGTCGCCAGGCGGGGCCGGTGCGCCGCCGTCGAGTTGGTTGCGGCGCCGGGCGATGGACTCGGAGGTGCGGTTCTTTTCTTCGTAATAAATATCGCCCTCGGCAAGGTGGCTCAAAACACCGGCGGCATATTGCTGGCCGTTTTTTTTCAACAAAAAATAATTGCAAAAAGCGACCGGGCAGGTGTGCAAAAGGAAGCGGCCGCGGCCCATTTTCCACTCCATAAAATTGACGAGCGAATCGTCGAGCGTGCCGAGGTCGGTCTGCGCTTGATCGTCAAAACAGGTCATCGCGCTGTCGATCACGGCCCAAGAATAGGGGATGGGCTTGTTCCGATATGCAAATTCAAAACTGTCCAATTCATTGATTTTCAACGAGTTGTACAAAAAATTGAGCCGCGCCGCGCTCCGAAATTGCGGAAAATAATCCGGCACAACCTCCATTTCGGCTTCGCATTCGTCGGGCAAAAGCCCGCGCACAAGGTCGGTCGGGATGGATTTCGTGGACAAAAAAGCAGTGCCACCGCCGCGCACAAATTCGAGCAAATGCTCCGTGTCGGTCGAGTCAAAAAGCATGGCCTCGCCGATCAAAACGTAGGTTTTCCCAGCCCCATATTTGGGCAGCCCATCGACGAGTTTCGTCTTTATTTCGGTGAATTTTTTTTCCGGAAAATAGCCTTTCAACAACCGCTGCATAATCGTGAGGTCGTACGGCTGGTCTTTTTTTTCTCGAAAATGCTCCGTCCAGTCAAACTTCCCACGGCTCGACGAGGCCCACCAAAAGGCGCCGACGAGGGCGATGACAAGGGCGGCGATGACGATATTTGTGGAGCGAGCGGTCACTTGGAAAAACTGTTTCGGCAAATGACGAAAGATTAAGGCAAAGGGCAAAATTTTAGGGCGAAAGTCAAAAGTCAAAAGATGCCGTTGCCTCCCGAAGTTTCGTTGATGTCGCTGAAACAGGCCGTTCATTTTATTGAAAACACCGTCCCATCCGCCAAACTGAACGCCACGACCCCCACGTTTTTTTGAAAATAGACCGTCAGCTTTGAATCCGGCGGCGTTCCGAAAATCGGTTTTCCCACATAAATATCCGTGTAGTTTTTGCCGCCGATTTCTTTTTGGGCAAAAAACCCGAACTTTTGGTTGTCGGAAATTTCCGCCAAAAGGGCGGCATCCGTCCCCCGGTCGCTGACCAAAACAATGATTTCGGAGCCGCCCGCGCCGTCAAAAAGGGTGCACGAAAAATGGTCGAAAAGGGCGGTCTCGTTTTTGTTTTTCAAGATCGCATTTGCCGTCATGAGCTTTATCTCAAAAGAGATGGGCGCGATGGATGAGTTGGATTTATAGGCAAACGTCTCCGAATCGGCATCGAAATACCCAAAATGATCCTGCAAATTGGTCGATTGGCAGAGCCGCTCGACGTGCACCGGGTAGCGTTCGATCTTTGGCGAATCACAGTTGAAGGTCATTTCGGCCCCGGCGGCGGACTTGAAAACGAGCGTTTCTGAACCGTTCAACGGGTAAAAATCTTTTGTCTTTTGTTCAAAAACGACGGAGCCCTGTTTTTCGTCCTTGCAGTTGAATGGGTCGCTTTTGCAGGCGGCCTGCGCGAAAAAGAGGCCGAGGGCGGCAATGGCCACGACGGTGGCGGTGGATTGAAATTTCATATTTTCGAGTTTAGCTCAACCTGTTTTTATAGTCCTTGTACCCAAATTTTCGGACGACTTCGAGCTTCCCGTTTTCGCGCCAAATGGCGATATCGGGATGCGTCACGCCATTGAACGTCGTTGTTTTGACCATCGTGTAATGAATCATGTCCTGCAAAACGAGTTTTTGGCCAATTTTGAGCGGCGCACCGAACGCATATTCCGGCATAAAATCGCCCGCAAGACAGCTCACACCACCGAGCCGATATTGGTTTTTGTCGCCCGGCAGCGGGTTTTCGTTGGCGCCGGCGATATGTGGTTTGTACGGCATTTCGAGCGTGTCGGGCATGTGCGCCGTGAAGGAAACGTCCAAAATGGCCGTTTTTACCCCTTTGTTTTTGACGATATCGAGGACGCTGGCGACCAAAACGCCCGTTTCCCAGGCGATGGCCGAGCCGGGTTCGAGGATGATCTCGAGGTGCGGGTGCCTTTTTTTGAAATTTTTCAGCACCGAAATAAGGTGGCCCGTGTCGTAATCTTTTCGCGTCATGAGGTGGCCGCCGCCCATGTTCACCCATTTCATTTTTGATAAAAATTGACCAAAACGCGCCTCGAAATTTTCCAGTACCCGTTCCAAATCGTGGCTTGTGCTTTCGCAAAGCACATGAAAATGGAGGCCATCGATGCCGTCCGGCAGTTTCCCCTTAAAATTTTCGACCACCTCGCCGAGCCGTGAACCGGGCGCGGCCGGGTTGTAGAGGTCGGTGCCGACGGGCGACCATTCCGGGTTGACGCGGATGCCGCAGGAAACGCCCGCCGCCCGGGCCCGTGCGCCGTATTTTCGGTGCTGCGCAATCGAATTGAAGGTTATATGGCCGCTGTATTTCAAGATTTGCCCGAACTCGCGGGGCATGTACGCGACCGAATAGGTGTGCGCCCGCGCCCGCATTTCCTCAAAACAGAGCCTCGCCTCGCCGAGCGAACTGGCCGTCGCACCCGACAAATATTGCCGCACGAGCGGAAAGGCCGACCACATCGCAAAGCCCTTGAAAGCGAGGATCACAGAGACCCCGGCGGCCTTTTGGACGGAGTCGATAAGTTCCAAATTTTTGCGGAGCAACGATTCGTCGAGGACGAACGCGGGCGATTTAACTTGTTGAAAATCAATCATTTAGACGGTCAATGTTTTAAGGCCAACGATTTGGCAGGGCAATTTTAAGCAAATAATTCAAGTTGCGCGGTAGTCGCCCGTGAGGGTCTGAGACCCGATACGTTCCGTTTGCAGGTCTTTGACCTGCGTAAAAACCG